>JBDHTV010000012.1:0-19199 GCA_039808825.1 Bdellovibrionales bacterium
TCCGGGAAGCTGATGCGCGTCTGTCCGCCGACCGGGTAGCCGCCGGGATTGGGCGCGGCATCAACCTCCAGCACCAGCGGCGCGAACTGCACCACGCCCGCGAACTGCGCCATGGCGGGCAAATCCTCCCACAGCCAGAAATTGGACGACGGGCTGTTGTCGGGCATGAACATATTGCTGCGGCCATGCGGCACGCGCGCGATGCCCGTGAGCGTCACCGTACCCGCCACCTGCCCTTCCGCGCGCGTTTCCGGTTTTTTCTTTTCCGGCGGCACCCAGCCGCGGCTGACCAGAACAAAGCTGTGATCGGGCGTTTCGAACGGCGTCAGCACCTGCGAACCATAGACGCTGTAACGCACATCATGTGCGGCGATATACATCTCCCGGTCATGATGGAAGGTGCCGGTCAGTTGCACGCGACGGTAATCGAACGCTTCGGGATCGTCCGGCGTCAGCGGCATCGGCACTGGCGCCGCCGCCATGCGTTGTTCGATCTTGGCGATCAGCGCGTGCTTCCATGCCATGCGCTGCAACTGCCAGCACCCCAGGGCAATCAGCGCCAGCAGGCCGCACAAGGCAAAGAGCGTGAAGCCGAGCCGCGGCCGCAGCACGCCGCCCGCGATACGGAAGGTCATAGCCATCAATTTTCCTCGAACATTTCTGGCTTCATGCGGAACTGCAGGCCGACCATCAAGGCTTTGGCAGGACGCACAGTGCCCAGCGTCGCCCCGATAATCACGGCCGACCAGACAAGGCTGTGCAGCCACATCGGCCAGTCGCTATGCATGGCAAAGACCAGCATGGGCGGAATCAGCACGAAACCGAGGACGAATGTCAGCAATACCGCCGGTCCATCGCCGGAATCGGCCCGCTTGAGCGGCAAGCCGCAGTCCGGACAGCGGAGCTTCAGATTCAAAAAGCCGTCAAAAATGGCGCCACGGGCGCAGCGCGGGCAGCGGCAAAAGAATGCACGCTGCATCATTTGTGTGAGAGATAACATTCCAAGCCGACAGTAATAGGCCGTTCGGCACATGCGAGCGACACAACAGGTTATGCAGAACCCTTGAAGATTAAGGCACTATCGTCAAGCTAGGGGCGTTTTAAGGATTTGTCTATCGTTTCGCGCTAGCCTTGAACTGACATACAAATCGCTATCAAAAACTTATCTTTATATTTCAGTGACTCATTGCAGTTGTTTGAAGAATATGTTTGATTGTTGCGCATAAGAAACCAGGCAACATAACCATGCCCGATACAACAACGATGCCGAGCTCGAATTTCCTGTCCGACCTGAAGCACGTCTTCGCGCGTTGGCGCGGCAAGACCGTCGCTGCGGATACCGTTACACCGGTTGTTGAAGCCAATGGCCACGATATCGAAAAACCGGTCGTCAAGCTCGATCCGGCGACGGGCTTAATGGTCGAACGCTATTACATGCGCGGCAAGCTGCATCGCGACGACGATAAGCCCGCCGTGATCGAATATGACCCGGGTACAAACCATGTGGTGCGCGAGCAGTGGTTCCGCCACGGCAAACTCCATCGCGATGGCAACCGCCCGGCTTTTATCGAATATTCCGCCTCGACCGGCAAAGTAGTGCTCGAAGTCTTTTTCGAGGATGGCCGCCTGCATCGCGGCGACAACACCCCCTCCGCCATCGACTATGACCGCGAAACCGGCGAACCGATCGAATATGATCTGCGCCGCCCTGGCTCGCCGCCGATCAAGAAGCGCTGAATTCAACCAATAAAAAAAGCCGGTGCCGCGCAAACGGACACCGGCTTTTTGCTACGTGACCCGCTTAATGCGAGCCGTAGCAATACACAGCGACAAACAAGAACAGCCAGACCACATCGACGAAGTGCCAGTACCAAGCGGCGGCTTCGAGCCCGAAATGGCTTTGCGGCGTGAAATGCCCCTTCGTCGTGCGCCACCAGCACACGGCAAGGAAGATGGTGCCGATGATGACGTGCAACCCGTGGAAGCCCGTTGCCATATAGAAGGTCGAGCCGAAGATGCCGTCCTTGATGGTGAAGGTGGCATGATGATATTCAAAAGCCTGGAAGCAGCTGAACAGGAAGCCCAGACCAACGGTGAGCGCCAGCGCTTTCGCGGCATCCTTGTTCTTGCCGTCGAGGATCGCATGATGCGCCCAGGTCACTGTCGTGCCTGAGAGCAGCAGGATCAGCGTCATCATGAAGGGCATGTCGAACGGATTGAAGGTATGGATATTCTTCGGCGGCCAGACACCGCCAATCGCCTCGCGCGGGAACAGCGCCGAGTCGAAATAGGCCCAGAAGAAGGCGGCGAAGAACATCACTTCCGAGGTGATGAACAGCGACATGCCATAACGCAGGCCGATCTTGACCAGCGGCGAATGCGCCTTCTCAATCACCGACTCGCGGATGATGTCGCGCCACCACACGAACATGATGACGAGGACGGAGGCCAGACCAACGAAAATGCCCTTCGCGCCGATCTCGAGATTGCCAGCCTTGACCTTATGCAGGAAAAGCACGATGCCGACAGCGAGCATACCAGCCGCCAGCGACCCCAGCATCGGCCAGGGAGAAGGCTTGACCAGATGATAGGGCTGCGGCAAACCGCTATCTTCATATTCCGGGGCGTGATGTTCGCTCATGGATTCCTCACTTGCAGGGCCGCAGGCTGGCTTGCCTCCGGCTGATTGTTTTGCGCCACGGCCGCTGGCGGGGCCTTGGCCTTGCTTTGATCCTTATCCAGGAAGAAGGTATAAGACAGCGTGATGGCCTGGACATCGTCCAGGCCCCTGTCCTTCACCATATCCGGGTCAATGAAGAAGGTGACCGGCATGGTCTTGGCCTCGCCGGGCTGCAAGACCTGTTCGGTGAAACAGAAGCATTGCACCTTGTTGAAATAGGGCGAAGCCTTGTCCGGCTGGATATTGTGGGTCGCGGTACCGACCAGCACGTCGCGGCTGTTGTTGACGACATGATAGGATGTCGTTACGGGCACGCCGACCTGCACGGTCATCTCGTGCACATCCGGTTTAAAGCTCCAGGGCAGCTTGGGATCGACATCGGCGTTGAACGTCACGGTGAGTTTGCGCGTCTGCGCCGCTTCCGGCGCAGGCAACGCGGTCACGCGGATAGCGGTACCGCCAAAGCCGGTCAACTGACAAAACAACCGGTAGAACGGCACGGCGGCAAAGGACGCGCCCAGCATCAGTCCGCCGATCAGGGCCAGTCTGAGCCCCATGCTTCTGTTCTTGTCCGCCGCCATCAGAACCGTACCTTGATGATAGTGACGAGATAGACAAGCACGACGAAGCCGATCAGCAACCCGAGCATCGCCCAGTTGCGGGCACGGAGCCGCTGCGCGGCCAGATCGGTCGGTTTCTGCGGCTCCGCGTTCATGCCAGCCCCCGCAGCAGATGATCGACCAGCAGGAGCGCGAACAAGCCTGCCAGATAAAGCAGCGAGAAGCGGAACATGCGCTTCGGCGCGACATCCGTCGCGTCGCGCAGCACGGCTACCGCATGACGGACAAAACCGAGCCCGAGCAGAATGGCGCCCACACCATACAGCCACCCGGCCATGCCATATAAGGTCGGCGCGAGCGCCGTCGGCAGCAGCAGCAGTGTGTAAACGAGCATTTGAATTTTAGTGGTACGCGCCCCCGCGACGACCGGCAGCATCGGCACCCCGGCGCGCGTATAGTCGCCGTTACGATAGAGCGCGAGCGCCCAGAAATGCGGCGGCGTCCACAGGAAAATGAGCAGGAACAGCAAAACCGCGCCGAGGCTTATATCGCCGGTCACGGCAGCCCAACCGATCATGGGCGGGAACGCCCCGGCGGCGCCGCCGATTACGATGTTCTGCGGCGTGCGGCGCTTGAGCCAGATCGTATAGATGCAAACATAGAAAAATGCGGCGAAACCGAGCAAGCCGGCGGCGAGCCAGTTGGTGGCCAGGCCCATCAATCCGACGGCAGCGACAATCAGCATAATGCCGAATTCGAGCGCCGTCTGGGGTTCGATGCGTCCGGCAGGCAATGGCCGGTTCCGCGTACGCTGCATCACGGCGTCGATATCGCGGTCATACCACATATTGATGGCACCGCTGCCGCCTGCGCTCAGCGCGATGCAAAGAATGGCAATCGCCGCCAGCACCGGATGGATGTGACCGGGCGCGACGGCCAGACCGACCGCCCCCGTGAACACGACCAGGCTCATCACGCGCGGCTTGAGCAAGGCGAGATAATCGCCTGGCGCGGCCAGAGCCGCATCGCCGCTGATGGCGGCGACGGGTTCAAGCGCAGGATTGGCGGTGCTGGAAGCCATTATCGATCTCAACGCACGCGCGGCAACGTCTCGAACTGGTGGAACGGCGGCGGCGACGAAACCGTCCATTCCAGCGTATCGCCATTGCCCCAATAATTCGCACCGACCTTCTTGCCGCAGAAAATCGTGTAAAGCGCGATAAAGACAAAGAACACCGCCCCACCATAGGAGATATAGGAGCCGATCGACGCAATGGCGTTCCAGCCCGCATATTCCAGCGGATAATCCGGCACGCGGCGCGGCATGCCATACATCATATGCATCGGGAAGAAGGTCAGGTTAACGCCGACAAAGGTAACCCAGAAATGGATCTGCCCGGCCCATTCCGGATATTGGCGGCCCGAAATCTTGCCGATCCAGTAATAGAAGCCGGCGAAGATGGCGAAGACCGCGCCGAGCGACAGCACATAGTGGAAGTGCGCGATGACGAAATAGGTATCATGCAACAGGTTGTCGATGCCCGCGTTCGCGAGCACGACGCCCGTGACGCCGCCGATGGTGAACAGGAAAATGAAGCCCAGCGCCCACAACATCGGGGTCCTGAACTCGAGCGAACCTTCCCACATCGTCGCGATCCACGAGAAGATCTTGATGCCGGTCGGCACGGCGATGATCAGCGTGGCGGCAGTGAAGTATGCACGCGTATCGACCGAAATGCCCGTCGTGAACATATGGTGCGCCCAAACGACGAAGCCGATAAAACCGATCGCCACCATCGCATAGGCCATGCCCAGATAACCGAAAATCGGCTTCCTGGAGAAGGTCGAGATGATATGGCTGATGATGCCGAAGGCGGGCAAGATCATGATGTAAACTTCAGGGTGGCCGAAGAACCAGAACAGATGCTGGAACAGCAGCGGGTCGCCGCCGCCCGCCGGGTCGAAGAAGCTGGTGCCGAAATTACGGTCGGTCAGCAACATGGTGATGCAACCGCCGAGCACCGGCACCGAGAGCAGAAGCAGGAAGGCCGTGACGAGCATGCCCCAGACGAAGAGCGGCATCTTGTGCAGCGTCATACCCGGCGCGCGCATGTTGAAGATGGTGGTGATGAAGTTGACGGCGCCGAGAATGGACGACACGCCCGCGAGGTGGAGCGCGAAAATCGCCATATCGACGGAAGGCCCGCTCTGCCCCGAGGAGCTGAGCGGCGGATAAATCGTCCAGCCGGTGCCGGCGCCCTGTCCGACGAAAGCGGAGCCGAGCAGCAGGCCGAAGGCCGGGATCAGCAGCCAGAAGCTGATATTATTGAGACGCGGGAACGCCATATCCGGCGCGCCGATCATCAGCGGCACGAACCAGTTGCCGAAGCCGCCGATCAGCGCGGGCATGACGGTGAAGAACACCATGATCAGGCCGTGCGCCGTAATGATGACATTCCACATCTGCCCATCCTTCACGAAGGGGCTGCCCGGATGATGCAGATTGGCACGCATCCAGACCGAGAAGGCGCCGCCGATCAAGCCCGCGATCACCGCGAAAATCAGATAGAGCGTACCGATGTCCTTGTGGTTGGTGGAACAGAACCAACGCTGGAAAAAACCGATGTGGTGCGTATGACCAGCATCATGAGCAGCGTGTTGCACTTCAGCCATTTGTTACTCCATATCCCCAATCAATGCGCGGCGTTCTGCTTGGTTCTAGCCCAGGCGGCAAAACGCTCCGGTGAAACCGCTTCGACGACAATCGGCATATAGCCGTGGCCGATACCGCAAATCTGCGTACACTGGCCGTAATAAACCCCTTCCCGGTCAGCCTTGAGCCAGGTTTCGTTCAACCGGCCGGGCACGGCAGCCTTCTGCACGCCGAGCGCCGGAATGAACCAGGAATGGATGACATCGGTGCCCGCCACGAGAATGCGGATGGTCGAACCGACCGGCACTACCATGCGGTTGTCCACTTCGAGCAGACGCAGCGGCTTGTCGGACGGGATGAGCCAATTCGGCTGCGCATCCTTGAGCAATGCGGCGGCCTGATCTTCGGTCACGGCGGAACTATCCCAGATCGGGCGCGAGTCGTAACCGAAGTTGCCTTGATCAGGGTATTCATATGACCAGTACCATTGGTGTCCGGTGACCTTGACGGTCATGTCCGGCTTGACGGCCTTGTCGCCAAAATACAGCAGATGCATGGAGGGAATGGCGATCCACATCAGCACGATGATCGGGAACGCGGTCCATATAATCTCGATCGGGGTATAATGCGCGAACTGCTTGGCGGTCGGGTTGGCGCGGCGGTTGAAACGGATGATGACATAAGCGAGCAAGCCCAGCACCAGTGCAGAGATGCCGAACATCATCGGGATCAAATGGCCGTTGTAAAAATCGTCCATCATGGTGCGCACGGGAGAAGCGCCGGACGGCATACTCCACTGCAGCGCTTCTTCGGCTACCGCCGGCAGCGCAAAGAGGATTCCCGCCGCGCTTGCCGGTAACAGGCGCGAGCCAAAACGCAGAACCCATGCAACCATTTTTTCCTCACCTTTGGCGCGCAGGAGCCTGATGCGCCTTGATATTTGCGAACGATGCGTCTTCACGACACACGACGAGCGCCGGGCAGCGACTCAAGCCGAAGACTGCGACAAAATGCGCGCTCCGCAGCATAATGGCAAGGCCGGTCGTGCTGCGTTTTTTACGGCGGGAAAAGCTGCCTTGATGGCATTAAGTGCCTGCTTATAAACATGGTATTGCCCAGAATCAAGCCCGGCTATTACGAAGGCGCAATCAGCAGGCTGCGCCAATGTGACGCAAGCCTGGGGCTTTGGCGGCCACAGGCCAGCTCAACGGATGCCAAGCACCTGGAAGTAATAATAGCCGGGCGTCGTGCCGTTGCTGTTATGGACGCACCCTGATTCTTTGGTATTGAGCGGCACCGGCCATTGCGCCGCGCCCGACAAAGTGGTGGCGGTCACATCACCGACATCGGCCGTCATGCTGCTGTCGTCGGCATCGGTCGCCAAAGCGTTGGTCTTGATGTTGGCTTCGTTGCAGACCCCCTTTTCGACCCGCAGCATGGCCAATCGATCCGTTTGCCCGGTGCCGATATAGGGCAGCGCCGCGAGCGGATAATGCCAGCTATCAACCGCAGGATTGTTCGCGAGCGTCACCGAAGGCACGTTGACGCTGCCGCCACTCGGCGCAAACAAGTCGTTGTCGTTCGTCGTCGCCGTCGGATCGATATTGATATTGTCGAAATCGACTCCAGCCCCCGTCATGCGGGCAAAACCGACCTTGAGCAAGCCGCCGATCTGAATCAGCGATGAAGCTTTGAGCCGCGCTGAGTCACTTGCCGTACTGCCGGTGAAAGAACCACTGCTGGCAGCGATCGCGATGGCGAGAACGCCGAGGATGGCGATGATGAACAGCAAGGGGCCAATGGCGATGCCAGCCTCCGGGCCATAAGCATGGCATAGCCTTGACCGCGCTGCAGCCCCCATCACCTGTCCAAAAATTCGAAGTTAGCGGATAACCAGAACCTGGTAGTAATAATAGCCGGTCGACGAACCGGAGCCCTTCAGACAGCCAGTCGGCATCGCATTGAGCTTGCTCGGCCAGGCCGAACCACCGCTCGGATCGTTGCTGACATTACCGACATCAGCGGCCAGTGTCGCATCGTTGCTTGCCGAAGTGCTGATGGCGTTGGCCTTGACATTGACCTGGTCGCAGACGGTCAGAGCGATGGGCAGAAACGCCACCAGTTCGGTCGCGCTGGTCCCCATATTGGTTACGGCCAGATGCGTATAGTGCCAAGTGTCCGTTGCCGGGGTGTTGGCCATCGTCACCGAAGGCACGCCGACCCCGCCACCCGACGGCGAGAAAATATCGTTATCCAGCGTGGTGCTCGTCGGGTCGATATGGATCGTATCGGCATCATAACCAAGTCCGACAAGCCGGTCGGCGCCGACCTTGAGATTCTGCCCGATCTGGATAAGCGCGGCCGCTTTGGTGCGTGCCGATTCCGTGCTGCTGCTGCCGGTAAAAGAACCGCTGCCGGCCGCGATTGCGGCCGCCAAAATCCCTAGAATAGCCACAACAAAGAGGATGGGGCCGATGGCGATACCGGCTTCATGCGGCAGGCGCTGGGACATGTCCGTGATGCGGCGCTCCATAAACCACTCCTTGCAAGCGCATCGAGCCACAGCGTGCAGCCGCATGCGTTCTTTATTGTTATTACACCAGCTTACGCGCAAAACATTAAGCTATCGTAATGGTTAATCCAGCATTAATAGCATTATTGCTACACAATAAAAAACTGGTAACTTCATCTGAAGTCAAGGCCGCGTTTGCATCTGTGATAAATTTGCATAAATCGCGCCCGAAAACGCAATGCAACATGGCATCACGACTTCTGTGGCTGCACGGCGCCATCCCCAGCCGGCTTGACTGTTTCCGGCACTTTGAAGGTCACCTTTTCGCCGACAACCGCCGCCCGCATGACGGCACCCGAGCCGCATTCCGAGCCGACGCACAAATCGCGCACCGACCAGCGAATCTGCGGCGCGATGGTATCGAGATAGCTCAAAGACGTGAGCCAATCGAGATAATTGCCGGCTTCGGTGCTGGCGATTTCGAGCGTGTTGTCCGGCATGGCATTAAACGAAATCCGGTCAAACCGGTTATGCAGCCGTTCGGCGAGTTTTTCGAGCTCGGCGCGCGGCACAACCGTGCTTTGCATATGCGGCACGATCGGCTCAACCGCCGCGGCTTCTTCGGTTTGTTGCCGCGCCTTGTTGGCGGACGAGACGGTATAGAGCGCGATCCCCATCATGATCAACGCGCCGACCCAGGTCACCATGACCATAATCAGCGCGGTGCGGTCAAGCGTCCGCATCGCCTTGACGAGCTGCTCCGACGAAAACATGGCGCGCAAAAGTCCGCTGGGTTCGCTCATGCCTACCTCTTGACCACGGGGTCGCTGTCAGTGCCGATCAGAATACCCTGATCGCTGGTCGTCAGCAGGCGCGCTCCCAGCTCCTTGATCTTGTCGCCGGTCACGCTGGGCGGCACCATCGCGCGCCAGCGCACCTTGTTGCCCTTGATCTGGTAGAACTTCATCCAGCCGCCGACCTGCACCAGACCTTCGTTCAATTCGGCAAAACGCGCCATCTGGTCGCGCAGCATGCTGGCGCGCATCCGCTCGACATCGTTGAGCAGCTGCATCGTCTTCTGCTCGGTACGCGCCTGCACGTCGTCAAGCTGGCGATGCTGGTTCATCACCGTCAGCGCGCCGAACAGCCAGATCAGGAAAGCAATGGTCGCGAACATCACGCCACCCGATACCACCAGCACCGTCAACATGCGCCGGACCCGGTCCTCGAACAGCGCGACCGAGTGCCACGCTGCGGGCTGCACCTTCACGATGACGTCCGGATCGAGCAATACGATCTCGGCATTGCCGAGCTCGCGCGCCAGTCTTTCGGCTTTCGCGCGGACAACCGCGGTCGTGCCGCGGTGAATCTGCAGCGTATCGGCCGTGACCGTCATCAACACGGCGGCCTCGTCGGAATAATAGGCGTAACAGATCGGGGCGGGCCGCGCATCGCCCTTGCCGGGCAGGAACGAGGCAAAAGGGCACCAGGTAAAATTATGCGAAGCGAATTCCGACGAACGCGCCGCAAGATACCAGATCTTGTCCTCGGTCGCGCTCCAGACAAGGTGCACGCGTTCGGTATCGCAAGCTTCCGCCGCGGCATGCCAGGCGATCTCGCGCTCCTGCCCCACCACGCGCGGGCAAACGCCCCCCGTCAGCTCGTTGGGAAAATAATAGTTATTAAGCGCCGTCGTACCACCGAAGAAGCCGCCGCTCGAGAAGCGCGCCTCGTTCTGGCTGACTTCCGCCGCAGCGGCGGCGGACTCGAACTTGTTGGCGGCATCGCGCGCGCTTTTGGTGAAGCGGCCGAGATTTTCCTTAAGTTTGCTCTGCCACATGGCTATTGCCCCCCTTCGCCGCCATCGCGCAGGCTGGAAAGGCCTTCCATGAAGCCATTATTCTGAATCATCAACAGATAGATCATTGTCAGCACGACCGCGCCAAACAGGAACATGAGACAGGCAACGCCGCCAATGACGATACGCCGCTGCGTGGTCTTTGTCATCAACTGCCGCTCTTCGGAGATCGAGGCATAGACTTCGGTCAACTGGTCGACGGATTGCACCGTCATGAGCTGGTCGCGTTCGCCCTTGGTCAAGGGCCAACGCGCCAAAGCCCGCGCCGGTTCGACACCGGCCATGATCCGGTTGCGGCATTCCTGCCAATAGCTGCGGGCCGATGGTTCAACCGTGGTTTCGATGATGATGCGCAACGCCTCGTCGAGCGGCACCTTGCCGCGCAGCAGCCGGGCGATAAGACGCGACGTATCGAACAGCGCAGCGTTGCGGAAATATTCGCCGAACAGCGGCACACGCATGACCAGGCGCGCCGCGAAATGGTCCGGCTTCTGGCGATTGTTCCAGAACGTCATGGCCAGCCCCACGCCGCCACCGATCAGGATCGTCGTGACGACGATCAGCGTCATATTGATGCCGGAGGCGAGGTTGATGGCTTTCTCCATCTTCTCGATTGCCTCGGGCTTGGCGTTCTTCGGCATATTTTCGCGCAGATAGGGAATAAAACCGAACTGCGCGCCCCAGAGCGCGCTCAAAACATTGAGAATATCGAAAGCCAGCCAGCCCAGTGCTGCGGTCACGGCTTTATATTGCTTACCCTTTTCCTCGACGTGCTGAATCGCATAGGGAATGACGCCCTTGAGATCGCCGGCGCGTTCGCCCGCGATGATAATGGCAAGCGTCGCCGCGTCCATCAGCTTCAGCGCCTTGAGCGCTTCCGAGAAGGATCCGCCGCCCTTAAGCACGGTACGCGACGGCAGGAAAGCGAGCCGCCGCCGCGGATCGGCCTCGCCTTCAATGATATTCAGGAAGGCGGTACCGGCCGAGGCAGTCGCGCTCTGGAAACGCAAGGCGCGCAGCAGCTGCAGCTGCCAGCTGCGGGTCCGCACATCCATCCATTCCAGCAATTGCGGGCGCTGTTCGAGAATCTTGATCGGCCAATAGCCGCGATTGCGCAGATGGCGGCGCACCGCCGCTGCGTCGGGCAGATAGAAATCTTCCTCGCGAACCGCAACGGAGCCGCCGGGCAGCGGCTGAACGAAACGGGCATGGTAGAGTTTCATCGGACCCCGCCTCTAGCGCCGCGCCATGCGCGTCGCCGCTTCTTCCACCAGCAGTGCCGCGCCCATGTTGGCGTCCACCACCTTGCGGGTAATGAGGTCGCGGATGGAATCGCGGCGCGGCATATAGATCGTGCCCGGAATATCGGTGATGGAGTTCGAGACGTTGGAGACCAGCATTTCAGTGATGGCGCGGCGGCTGCTCTGGTCTTCAGGCGGGAACATCGCTTCCAGCGCCAGCGTCCGGCCCAGGAAGCCACGATGATTGCAGAGGTCGCAACCTTCGGGGTTGGCCAGCGCCACGATATGGTTCGGGTCGAGTTCCAGCTCGTCACAACGGATATCGCCGCCGAACACCTCGCCCGCGACGGCGGTCTGGTGACAGGCGGGGCAAATGGTTTTGACCAGACGCTGGGACAGGCTCGCGACCAGCGCGTGCCCGAGAATATAGAGACCGCTGGTACGATAAGCCGAGCTCAGGAAACCGTCGATACGGTCGAGCGTATGCAAGGCGTCGACCGCGTGAACGGTGGTGATGACCAAGTGGCCGGATTCGGTCGCGCGCAGCGCCGCTTCCACCGTGTCGCTGTCGCGCATTTCGCCGACGATAATCACGTCCGGATCATGCCGCATCAGCGCGCGGATAATATCGGCGATCGAATTGGCCGAGTTGTCGGTGACGGAGGTTTGATCGACGAGCGGCATGTCATATTCCACCGGCGCTTCGACCGAATAGACCGCCTTCGCGGCGCGGTCGATTTCCTGAATAATACCGTACAGCGTTGTCGATTTACCGGAGCCGGTCGGCCCCGACACGACGATGAGGCCGCCATCCTTGACATGGCCGTGCAGCGTACGGCGCAAGCGTTCGGCAACCACGGGCGCGTTATCGAACAACTCGTCGAAGCTGCGCAGATTTTCGCGGTCGAGCAAACGCATCGTGATCTTCTCACCGGCGGGTGCCACCGGCAGACAGGCGACGCGCACGTCGATCATACGGCCCTGCCACTCGAAAGCGAGACGGCCGTCTTGCGGGTGCTGGCGGTCGGCGGCGTCCATCTTGGCGTCGGTCTTGATGCGCGTGACGACCGGCGCCATCACACGGTTCGGAATGAGATGCTTGTAGATGATGTCGCCGTCGACGCGGTAGCGCACCCAGCAGCGCGCATCGTCGTCCTGCAGCGTGAGATGGATATCGGAGGTACGGCTCTGCAGCGCTTCGGCCAGAATATCATGCACGGCCTGTTCGATGAGCACGGAATCGTCGGCATCGCGGCTCAGGCTGGCGAAAATACGCAGCAGGCGCTCGCCCGGCATCTCCGACTGCTCGCGCATCAGGCGCGTCAGCTCGGCGCGATCCCACGGCTCCAACTCGACGCGGTCGAGACGGCGGCGGCCTTTGATCAGCGCCTCGGTGATTTGGTCGAGCTCTTCCTGTTCCAGCTTGTCGCCGACCGCGATGCGCAGCACGCCGTCGCGCAGGTCGAGCAGGCAGATGCCGAGCGCCGCCTGCGCGGCGGCAGGCACATAGAGCCGCAGCGCCTGCATCGTCAAATCTTCGCGCAAGCCCGAAAGCTTGAGCTTCAGGCCGCTATTATCGGCGAAGCCGTTGCGCTTGAGAATCTCATCGGTCGTAAGATGGCGGCCACGCGCGCGATGCACCGCCTGCTCGGCCAGGGCGAGTTCGTAGTGGCGCGGATTAACGGAAGGCCGTCCCACGGTATTCGGCGCTGCTGTCGTTGGGAACGTCGTCTCCTGCACCTTCGCGACCTTTCAATTTCTCTGCTGGTCAACTGTCTGCTGCCGCGGCCGGGAACATGACCGCTTATGCTTCATTTACCAGAAGAAGATTGCGAATTGCTTGACGAATCAGGATTTTTGCTACCGGTACTTTTACCAAGATTACCGGAAGATGAAGATACGGATGAGGTGACAGGCGGGCCGGGCCGATAATCGGACGGCCCCAACGCGATCGTCTGCTGATGACCGCCGACCAGGACCCGGGCCTGCCGTCCGGCCAGCGCCAGCAATTTGACAGTCTGGCTGCCGAACTCGATCTCGTCGCCGACCGTCATGGTTTTGGTAATACCCGCCCGCTGCAGGATGGCACGGTTGCCGACCAGCCCGATCAGGTAGATTTTGCCGCCACCGCCTGTCGTATGCACAGCGGTCTCCTTGGGCGGTATCGCCACATTGGCAGGCAGAACGCCCGTGACATTCTCAACTTCCTGCGCCGTCGGCGGCACCGGCGGCGGCGCAGGCTGGCCATGCTGCCCCGTCGGATTGGCCGCCACGCGACTACTGCCCGCTGTACCGGACGCACTGCTCAAACCCGCCATGCCGTCGCCGATGCCATGCCCGCGCACCGGAATGACCGTGAAGCCGATTTTGCCGGTATGGCGCATGATCAGATCCGTGGCGATATTACCCTTCTCCTGCGGTTGCCACTTCAAAGTAATCGGGCATGACGCATCAGGCTTGAGCTCCTGATCGACCTCGCAGCCCGTAGTAAGCCGTTCAAGGCCCTTATCGACCGCGATCAGGTCGATCGCTTTGATCGTGATCGTTTCCGGACTGTCATTGACCATCAGCGCCGTGCGCACCGCGGGCGCGCCGGCGATATCGACATCGCCGAAATCCAACGGCTTCATATCGCGGCTGCTCAGGTTCAGGCCTTCGGCGCGCGTGGCGCTTTTCGCGTCGTTCACGGCGCGGCCCGTGACCAAGGCGCGCGCGATGCGGCCAACGCCGTCATGCTTGGCAAGGATTTCCACGCTCCAGGCCCCAGCGCTTGTCGGCGTGACGGAGAGCGCCACGGTGCAACGGCTGAAGCCCGTGACCTTGTTGCCCGCCGTGCAATCGCTATTCTCGGTCTCGACCTTGACGTTGCCGTCGCCGGTTGCGATCAGCTCGGCGATATTGACCGGCGCACTCCCGGTATTGACGAAAAACAGGCTGACGCGGCGCATGATGCCGACGGTCGATTCCCCCGCCTCGAAGGTCTTCGGGTCGGCAATCAACGCGTCAGCCGACGTCCCTTTTCCGCCCGCGAGCGTACCGGGCTCAACGAAAGCGGCATCGCGCGCCCATACCAACGCCGGGCTCAACCCCAGCCCGGCGCAGAGAACAGCCATCAGGACATGGCGTCTCATGGGCGGGTGCCTCCCTGCTCCGGCTGCAGCGTCCGGAAAATACGGCCCATTTCGCCCTGCAGCAGCGACTTGTCAACTGTCGGCACGGCAGTCCGGGGCGCGGGCTGCGGCGCCGGTTTCGGCTCGGGCTCGGCAGCCGGCGCTGTGGCGACAGGCGCTTTGGCTTCCGGCTCATCCGAGAAGAAGACCAGCGAGGGCTTCATCAGTACGACCAATTCGCGGTTTTGCAGCTTATCGTCATAACGCAGCGGCACGCCGTTGAGCAGCGGCGCATTGAACCGGTCGCGCGCCAGATCGTCGCGCGACGAGGTCATGCCCGCAAGCACGACATTGTCGCCGGGCCGCATGCGCAGCACGGTCGTGAAATCGCGGTCGGTCGTTTCCGGCAATTGCAGCGTCGTCGAACCGGTGCTGACCGAGTCGATGCGGATCAGGTCGGTGATGCTCAAGTTGAGCGTCGAGAAGATCACGCCGGATTCATAAGAGCCGTTGATATTGATCTTGAGCCCGGTTTCGATCTTGTCGGTCGAGACCGTGTTGGTGCCGACGCCGGTACTGCCGGTCGAAGTGCCCGACACCGAATTGGTGAGCTGGCCGACCGAGGAAACATAGCTGCGCGTGCCGCCGACACGGAATTCCGCCGACGAGCCTGATACGAAGGTGAGCTGCGGATTGCTCAAGGTCTGGACAACGCCTTGCGTGGACAGGAAACTCGCCATGACCGTCGCGCTGATCTTGCCGGTCAGCACCGCGCCGAGGCTGACGCCGCCCGTGACCGAGCTGAGCGCTTCCGAAGCCGTGATGCCGACCTTCTCGGTGTTGCCGCCGAAATCGCTGATCTTGAGGTCTTTCCAGTTGATGCCGCGCGCCGCTTCGCTATCAAGCGAAACTTCCCAGATATACATCTGCAGCACGACAAGCGGACGGCCGTTGCGTAGCTGTTCAAGATATTTGCTGACACGCTCCTGCCCTTCGACATCGGTCGTGTAAATCAGGTTGCCACCCGCTTCATCGGCTTCGGCCTTACTCCCCGCGAGCTTGCTGATGGCGTCGACAATCGTATTGGTCGTGGTCGAGCCGCTGGCGCCCTTGGCGGTGCTGCGCTCGATCGGCGGCAGCTCGATGACAAAGCTTTGCTCTTCCTTAATCTCGAGATTGCCTTCGCGCGCCACGCAGAAAATGCGCGCCGCCGAACAGATGCGCTGCACCACCTTCGGCAACGGCCCGCTCAAATTGAGCAGGGTCACGAGACGATCATCAAACCCCTTGCCCGCGCTATAAGACAAAGAAATATCGGTACCCGCCAGTACGGCCTCGAGTGCTGCCGTCGCCGGGACATTCTGCAAATTGGTCAGCGGCACCTTGACATTGTCCGGCAGGCTATCGACCCTTCCCAGTTGTTTTTCATGCAGGGCACCGCCGACCTTGAGCGTCACGATCGGCGGGTCATCCTCGCCACGCACGGTCTCATCGGCGCCCGGCACTTCGGGCAGTTGCGGCGAACGGGCGAAGGTACGTTTTGCCGCCGGCACCGCCCAATCGCCGCCACAGCCGGTCAGCGCCAAAGCCAACAGGGCGACTCCGGACCAGCGACGATATGCAAGTGACTTTCCCACGCTCACTCCAAAAGCTTATTCTTCTTGTGTTTCTTAATATCGACAGACACATCACGGGCTGCGGGCATCATCCACGCAGAATGGCTGAACCTTAACCTTTAGACATTCCAGATTGAGAATACGTTAACCACAAGAGGTTACCGGCATTATACTATTGTGCCGAAGAACCCCGCAAATGGGTGTTGCACATTTACATCATGCTGCCGCTTGGATTTTCCGTTAGCAATTCAAGGAATTATGCTAATCAGACCGGTAGTATCGCCTAACTATCCGGAACTAGAATCAGCTCGCATGACCAGCCCCGCCCTGACCCTGCTGACTGGCGCGACCGGCTTTGTCGGCGCCGCCGTTGCGCGGTTATTGACGGCCGAAGGTTGGCGAGTCCGGATTTTATCGAGGAAAAACAGCGATCGGCGCAATCTCGCCGGTCTGCCGGTAGAGGTAGCGGAAGGCGACCTGACCGATACCACTTCGCTACGCACCGCCGTCCAGGGCTGCGAAGCACTGTTTCATGTTGCGGCAGATTATCGCATCTGGGTTCCGGATCCGATGACGATGCATCAGGCCAACGTCATCGGCAGCCGGACGCTGCTGGAAGCGGCGCATGCTGCGGGCGTCAAGCGCATGGTTTATACCAGCTCGGTCGCGACGCTCGGCCTTCATGCCGACGGCACACCCGCCGACGAAAACACCCCGTCGAGCCTTGCCACCATGGTCGGCACCTATAAGCGCTCGAAATATCTCGCCGAAGAAGAGGTCCACAAACTCATCGCGAGCCGGGGAATCAACTGTGTGATCGTCAACCCTTCGACCCCCATCGGTCCCGGCGATATCAAGCCGACGCCGACCGGTCGCATGATCGTGGAAGCTGCGAGCGGGCGGATGCCCGCCTTTGTCGATACCGGGCTCAATGTCGTGCATGTCGACGATGTCGCGCGCGGCCATTTGCAGGCGTTCCAACAGGGCAAGGCCGGGGAACGCTATATCCTGGGCGGCGAAAACCTGCCCCTGAGCGATATTCTGGCCCTTGTGGCCACCACCACAGGGCGCAAGCCGCCGCGCGTCAAGCTGCCGGTCGGCGGTCTCATGCCGCTCGCCTATGCCGCCGAAGCCGTCGCCCGCCTCACCAATAAAGAGCCCTTTATCACCACAGACGGGCTACGCATGGCGCGCAAGAAGATGTATTTTACCTCCGCGAAAGCCGAGCGCGAGCTTGGCTATCGCCATCGTCCGGCGGCCGACGCCATCGCGGACGCCGTAGCGTGGTTCAAGGGAAAGGGGTATTGCTGATGTTCGTCCTGATCGTCACTTTCATCGCCTGCTTTGCTTGGGCCTGGCTGCTCTGGGGTCAGGGCAATTTCTGGCACATCATCCTGCCGCTCCCGCCGCAAAGCCGCCCGCCCTATTGGCCATCCGTCGCCATCATTGTGCCCGCGCGCAACGAGGCCGCGATGCTGCCCGATACGCTGCCCGGTTTGCTGACGCAGGATTATCCCGGCCCGTGGCGCATTATCGTGGTCGACGACCACAGCACCGACAACACCGCACAAGTCGCGCAGGATGTCGCGGCCAAGAGCGGGCAAAGCGACTGGCTGCAGGTGGTGCAAGCCCCGCCCTTGCCCGAAGGCTGGAGCGGCAAGGTGCATGCGCTGCATTGCGGCGTGCAGGCCGCACCGGACGCCGACTTCTACCTCTTCACCGACGCCGACATCTATCACCGCTCTACGAGCATTGGCTTCCTGATCACGCGCGCCGTCATCGACCAGCTTGACCTGCATTCGCTGATGGTCAAATTGCGTTGCGTCAGCTTCTGGGAAAAATTGCTGGTTCCCGCGTTCGTCTATTTCTTCCAGATGCTTTATCCCTTCAACTGGAGCAACCAGCCCGGCATGCGCGTCGCGGCAGGCGCGGGCGGCGTCATGCTGGTGCGGCGGACGGCGCTGGAAGAAATCGGCGGGCTCACCGCCATCAAAAGCGCGCTCATCGACGATTGCTCTCTGGCCAGCGCCATCAAGTTCCGGCCCAGCCCGCAACCGCCGCGCACGCTGATCACGCTCGTCGATCACGAAGTCGTGAGCTTGCGGCGCTACGACACGCTCGCCTCGGTCTGGAACATGATCCGTCGCTGCGCCTTCACCCAGCTGCGCTATTCCTGGCTGCTGCTGGCCTTGTCGGTCTTTTGCCTCAGCGTGATGTTTTTCGCTCCGCTGTTACTGCCGCTCAAGGGGGGCTTGTTCGCACTGGCCGGGCTCACGGCGCTGACCGCCATGCTCTATACCTATCTGCCGATGGTGGGCTTTTATAAGCTCAACTTCATGTGGGCGGCGACATTGCCCTTCGCCGCGCTGATCTATATCGGGGCGACGATCGACTCGGCGTTCAGCTATGCGTTCGGCCGCGGCGGCCAGTGGAAGGGCCGCGTCCAGGCGGCGGCTCCCGCCGCGCCTACCAACACGGCCCGATCGGCGCCTGCCGTAGCAACCGAGCGCGCTGAAACTGCCGCCGAGCCTGCCGCCAGGAAGGTTGCCGCTCCGCATGGCTGATCCAAACGTTCAAACGCTCGAAACTCCCAGCGGCAAGCATGCGGGGACCGAGAATTTCCCCGTCGGCTCTTGCTTCATCCGCGCCGGACTGCGCCGTCATGTCCATGCTTTTTACCGTTTCGCCCGCGCGGCGGACGATGTTTCCGACAACCCTTTGCTCGACGCCAAAGCCAAGGTCGCGACGCTCGACCGTTTCGGCGCGGCGGTGCAGGGCGCGGATGACACGGCCGTTCCCGCGGCGGTGGCAATGCGCGCCAGCCTGCAGGAAAGCGGCGTGACGGCGCGGCACTGCCTCGATCTGCTCACCGCCTTCAAGCGCGATGCGACCCAGCTGCGCTATCGCGACTGGGACGATCTCATCGATTATTGCAATTACTCGGCGGCCCCGGTGGGCCGCTACCTGCT
>JBDHTV010000013.1:0-18759 GCA_039808825.1 Bdellovibrionales bacterium
CGCGCGCCTAATTACGCCACCGGCCGCTGGGATTATTTCAACAGCCTGCTCGGGCTGAATAAGGCTGGCGACGTTATTGCCGCTTACGACAAGGTACATCTCGTGCCGTTCGGCGAATATGTACCGTTCCAGAGTTTCGGCCCAATCGCGAGCGCGACGAGCAATTTCGGTTCCTTCACCGCCGGCGCAGCGCCCTTGACCCTGTCGGTGCCGGGCCTCCCGCCCTTCAGCCCGATGATCTGTTATGAAGTGATCTTCCCCGGCGCGGTGACCGACCATACTGCGCCGCCGCGTTTGCTGGTCAACATCACCAACGATGCCTGGTATGGCGAGACCGTCGGGCCTTACCAGCATCTCGCGATTGCTCGTATGCGCGCGATTGAAGAAGGCGTGCCGCTGCTGCGCGCCGCGAATACCGGCATCTCCGCAATCATCGACCCCTATGGTCGCACGCTACAATACCTGCCGCTTGATCGCGCCGGTGTGCTTGATTCGGCCGTGCCGGCCCCTGCCACAACGCCGACATATTACGGGCGCTATAATGATCTATGCGCAATTTTATTATGGTTTATTCTATTATTCGGGCAATTGTTTGTTGTTATCTGCAGGCGCAAGCAACAGGATCTGGCGCATTAAAGAATTTAGACTTGTTTTCCATCTGCATAAAATGGTATGCCGCGCATAGCTTGCAGCGTTGGCAATTTGATGAGGCAGTTTAAGATGATGGCGAAATATACCGCGCAAAAAAAACATAAGGCAGCGGTTGAGATTGAAGACGGCCCCGATCCGATCGACGTCCATGTCGGGCAACGCCTGCGGCAGCGGCGGATGCTGGTCGGGATGAGTCAGGAGAAGCTCGGCGAATCGGTCGGTCTGACTTTTCAGCAGATTCAAAAATACGAACGCGGCACTAACCGCATGGGCGCGAGCCGCATTTTCCGTTTCGCACAAATTCTCGGTGTGCCGGTTTCCTATTTCTATGACGAGATGGCTTCAGCGATCGTCGCGAACCATCCCGCGGCAGGCTTCGCCGAAAGCAAGCAAAAGGCACTTGAAGACGACATGCCGCAGGATGACCTGCTGCAGCGGCGCGAAACGCTCGACTTGATCCGCGCTTTCTACAAAATCACGGACCAGAAGCAGCGCCGCAAAGTGCTGGAACTGATCAAGGCGATGGCGACGGCCGAAGCGCTGGGCGAATAACCCGCCAACTGGCAATCACCCAAAACAAAAACCCCTGCGGCGTATCGCAGGGGTTTTTGCTTGCTACGCACTGCATGTAAAACGCTCAAGCGAAAACCAGCTTTTGCGAACAGCGAAGCCCCGCAAAAGCTGGCGTGCAGCCCGGCGCCATGCTTTTCAGGCGGCGCGCAACGTGCTGAGATTATCCACCCACTCATTGACGCGCTGATTGATCGGCTCGATCGCCTGACCCGCGACGCGCGTCGAGATTTCGGTGATCTTGGTCGTCTCGCTCAACGACTGGTCGACAAAATTACGCATATATTCGGTCTGCAGATCGACAAGCTCGCGCAGCGTCTTGACCGCCAGCGCCTGCTTGCTGGTCGCGATGCCTTGCTCGACCGAATTCTGCATCCAGCCCCAGAGATTCTTGCTGATCTCCTCGCAACCCTTGGCGACGATCGTCGAGGATTGCACCACGGCTTCGATATTGTCTTTCCCCATCGCCGCCGCCTTCTCGAATTGCGCGGTCGCGTTCTTCATGCCAGCTTCAACTTGCTTGGCGGTCGATTCTTGTGCTGCTTTCATCGTCAACTCCATCCAACGATTAATATGCCCTGTGGTGGCGATTATCTGCGCGCCCACCGGAACCGCGCTCCCCGCTTGATCCGAATCAAACGCGGGGTTTGTTCCGGTCATTCGCAGCACGTCATGATCCACACCTAAGGCTGTATGCTGCACTGCAAAAAATAATCCTTAACGCGAATCGGGTCAAGCGTTAAATGACTGCGGCACACTGCCGCCTTGCGCGGACGGAAAGCGGACGGACTGAATCCTTTTTTAACCATAATCAGGCACAATAATGGTGCGGCGAAGAGGTTGCAGCCCCTTGCCGAACATGACAGAATCGCCGGATTGTGCGTTGCCGAGCTGACGGGGATAATGGTTAATTTGTTAAAAATCATACTATTATTGGCGTTGCTGGTCATGCCTGTGACAACCGCTTGGGCTGACGGCAAATATGCTTCGATCGTCGTCGATGCCGGGAGCGGCAAAGTCCTCGAATCGACGAATGCGCAAGCGGAGCGCCATCCCGCTTCGCTGACCAAGATGATGACGCTCTACCTGACCTTCAAAGCCTTGCGTCAAGGGACCTTGCGCATCAATCAGGCCCTCCCGGTCTCGGAATATGCTGCAGCGCAGGCGCCTTCCAAGCTGGGCCTCACGCCTGGTTCGGTCATTCGTGTGCGCGATGCGATTCTCGGTCTGGTGACGCAATCAGCCAATGACGCCGCCGTGGTGCTGGCGGAAGCGTTGGGCGGCAGCGAAGGCAACTTCGCCCGCAAAATGACCGATCAGGCCCGCGCGCTCGGCATGAAGCAAACCGTCTATCGCAACGCCTCGGGCTTGCCCGACGACGACCAGATTACGACAGCGCGCGACATGGCCATCCTGGGCCGTGCCTTATTCTTCAATTTTCCTGACTATTACCGCTTCTTCAGCACGACGAGCTTCAGCTATCGCGGCCGGACTTATGCCAACCACAATCACCTGATGAACCGTTATCACGGCATGGACGGCATCAAGACCGGCTATATCCGCGCTTCGGGCTTTAATCTTGTCGCCTCCGCCGTGCGCGGCAAAACGCGTCTGATCGCCGTCATCTTCGGCGGCAACACGGCACGTGACCGCGACCGCGCCATGGCGGCGCTGCTCGACGGGACTTTCACCAAAATCGCCAAGACCGGCGGCGCGGCCGTTGCGGCGCCGCTCGTCGCGCAGGCCAAGCCCGATAACCGGCCGGCCGAAGGCGACGCCAAAGATGAGGAAGCCGAAGACGCAGCCGAACCCGCGAATGCCGCAGCGGCGAAGCCACAGACGATTGCGGCAGCACAGCCAGGCGCCGCGACCCCCGTTGCACCGGCTGCGGCAACGGCCGTTACGCCAGAACCTGTCGCGGCCACAACGACAAGCGCCACCGCTCCCGCCGCCGCCGTGCCGCAACCGACCACGCCAGCCGCCGTCATCAAATTGGCGAGTGCCAGTAAAAGCGCCATCGCACCCGGTACGATGGACGGAATCAAACTGCCAACGGTGACCCCGCCCACCGCCGGCAAGACGAAAACCATGGACCGGACTCCATCATCGGCAACGACGGCCAAAGGCGATTGGTCTGTCCAGATCGGCAGCTATGCGTTGCGCAATTCGGCGGAAGCCATGCTCAAAAAAGCCGCCAAACGCCTGCCTAAGAATCTTGGCCCCCTCAAATCAACCGTCACGCCGCTTAAAGAAAAACAGAAAACCGTCTATGGCGCGTTCTGGACCGGCCTTGACAAGACCACCGCCAAAAAAATCTGCCAGCAACTCGGCGCTAAATATCACTGCCGGACCATCGAGCCATAAGCTGGTCCCGGACCATTATGGCATAAACAAAGTGATTTCAGCCGGTTACCACCGAATTGGCGAGCGTGGCCCGCCCGCAACAGCCGCGCCGGAAGCGCATGGAACCTGAAAGGAAACTAAATTACTGATTTTAAGGCAGCGCAGAATGGCTTAACAATGCAGCAGTGCGGATGGATAGGAAATGCAGGAAAACCAGCAGCTTGTTTTGCTCATTATATGTTGCGTGGTGCTCGCCATCGCGCCGCTCTGGTATCTTTATCGCTCAAATGAGTTAGGCAGTCGCCGTATTGCCCGCTTTGCCTTCTGGGGCGCGATCGTAATGCTCGGTATTGCGAGCATTGTTTTGACACTTTATTACGGCTTCCCCGGCATTTTGATGTTCTTTATCGCGGTGCTTTATCCAATTTTGCGCGTACTGATGGAAGACTCGCTGCACAAGAACAAGCAACAACGCGCCCTGTCCTCGACAGGCAACGCCTCGCTCCTGCGGTCAGCCTGGCTTGAACTGCGCATCGATCACGATACCGGTAAATTCAGTGGTAACGTGCTGCAGGGTAAGATGCAGAACTGGCACTTGCTCGAAATGGACGGCTACGATTTGATGCATCTGCGCGCCGAATTTTCCGCGCATGATCCGCTCGCCGTCGCGCTGCTCGATGCCTGGCTCGACAAGGAAGGCCCGGTCCATTGGCGCCGTGATTTCGGCAGCGCGATGCTCACAACCCCGACGCCCGCGGTCGCCGTCACCAGTCGGGAAGAGAGCGCTGCCATTTTAGGAGTCGCCCCGGACAGCGCTCCCGACAAAATCGCTGCGGCCAAGCAACGACTCGAAGAGCTGATCGGCAAGGGCGGCGAACACAGCACGCTACTTGAAATGATCGACAGCAGCGCCAAGCTTTTGACGCCGCCGAAAGCCGCCTGATAACCCGAAAAACCGTTACGCCGCCAGCCAGGGCCGCTCCGCTTGCGGATGGCCGAAATGATAGCCCTGCTGCATTTCAACATCGGCATCGCGCAGCCATGTCGCGACCTCGGCATCCTCAACGCCTTCCGCCACGATATGCAGCCCGAGCGAACGCGCCAGCGCGATCATCGCGCGTAGCACTTCCTGCTGTTGCGGATTAACATGGACATTATGCACGAGCGCGCGGTCGATCTTCATCAGATTGATCGGCAAACCGGTCAGATGCTGTACGCTGGTATGGCCGGCACCAAAATCGTCGATCGCTACCTTGCCGCCCAGCTTCCGCGCATGATCGACGAACTGCCGCGCCTTCGCCATGTCGCGGATCTGCGTCGTCTCGGTAATCTCGATGATCAGCCGTGCCGCGAGATCGCGGCGCCCTTGCAGCGCCTCCTCGAGCATCAACGGCCATTCCGGATTCTCGCTCGTCGTCGCGGCGATATTGACAGCGAGCTGCAGTTCGGGATGCGCCTTAAGCTCGGCGACCGCCAGCCGCAACACGCGGCAATCCAGCATATAGGACAAACCGAATTGCTCGACGGCCGGGATAAAGCGCGCCGCGGCGATCGGGTTGCCCTCATGGTCGCGCATACGCGCGAGCGCTTCATAAAACAACACCTGGCCGGTGCGCGAGCAAACAACGGGCTGGAACGCGAGATAGAGCGTCTCGTCTTGCAGCGCCCGTTGTACCTGACGCGCCGTCAGCAGATTCTGCGCCTCTTCCGACTGACGCGGCAATGCGCCGTCAACGTCGTGCAGCACATAACCGTTGCGCCCGACTTGCTTGGCTTCGCGGAGTGCGGTTTCGCCCGCCGCGATGATCGCCGACGGCAACAGCTGCGCACCCTTGATCGCGACCACGCCCATCGACACGGTCACATGCGCGTCGCGCGGCCAGCTCTGCTGCGGGTCGCGGAACAGCGCCAGCAGCGCATCGGCGAGTTCCGTCGCGTTGATATTGCGTTCATGGAGCATGACCACGGCAAACATATCGCCGCCGAGCCAGCAGATATGCGCGCGGCCGCTGCAATGGCGCTGCAGCATCTGCCCGATGCCATGCAGAATCTGATGGCCCGTTTCCGCACCGAAAACCTGCTGCAACAGGCGCATGCGGTCGACGCCGAGTACGAAATAAGTCGCGGAAACCGGATGCTGCAAGGTCTGCTGCTGAACTTGTTCGAGCACATTGCCAAGACCGAACCGGTCGGGCACGCCAAGGACCGGATCGAGGCGCAACTGATCGTCCCGCATCGCGATGGCCAGGAGACGTTGTGGGATTTCGATATACATCGCCAAAATCCTTTCAGCCACGGGCCGGTTTCGGCTTCTTGCGCGCTGTTCAAACAGCAGTGGCGCTCAAATAGCTTCTTTCAATAAACCCACACTAAAGCAATTTGATTGAGGTTTTCCTAAAATGCCGGATAAATTCCGCTAAAAACATGCGGCCCGCGCATGGTGGCATAGTATGCTGATTCCATGCGGCTTTTCGCCGTTGCCGTCACGATCCGTATCGTCTTCAGGAAAAATTAGCCATGCCGTCCGCTTAAGCCAGGCTTAAGCGGACGGCATGGCGACCGAACCCGTCACGCTCAAAGCTGGCGCGCGATTTCTTCCATCTCGAAACATTCGATGATGTCGTTGGCTTCGATATTGTCGTAATTCTCGAACGCCATGCCGCATTCATAGCCCTGGTTGACTTCCTTGACTTCGTCCTTGATGCGCTTGAGCGTCTTGAGCGTGCCTTCGTGGATCACGACATTGTCGCGTAGCAGCCGTACCTTGGCGCCGCGCTTGACCACACCTTCGACGACCTTGCAGCCCGCGACCTTGCCGACCTTCGAGATGTTGAAGACCTGCAGGATCTGCGCGTTGCCGAGGAACTTTTCGCGCAGCGTCGGCGCGAGCATACCGGTCAGGGCCTGCTTCACGTCGTCGATCACGTTATAGATGATGGCGTAATAACGGATCTCGACCGCGTCGCGGCGCGCCATTTCGCGCGCCTGCGGATTGGCACGGACATTGAAGCCGATGATCATCGCCTTCGAGGCATGCGCGAGCGTGACGTCGGATTCGGTGATCGCGCCGACCGCGGCGTCGAGCACACGGACCTTGACCTCATTATTCTCGTCGGTGATCTTCTCGAGCGCACCCTTGATCGCCTCGACCGAGCCATGCACGTCGCCCTTGATGAGCACGGCGAATTCCTTCGCCTGCCCGCTCTTGATATTGGCAAGCATCTGCTCGAGCGAACCGCGCCCGCTGGCCGCCGCCACCTGCTGCCGCTTGCGG
Source organism: Bdellovibrionales bacterium (assembly GCA_039808825.1). Taxonomy (GTDB): domain Bacteria; phylum Pseudomonadota; class Alphaproteobacteria; order UBA9219; family RFNS01; genus JAGOHT01. The sequence goes on from JBDHTV010000013.1 coordinate 6,839, forward strand.
CGTTGGCGGAATTCGCTGACTTCGCGCGCCTTGGCTTCCGTCTCGACCACGGTGAAATCGTCGCCCGCCTGCGGCGCTGCGGTCAGCCCAAGCACTTCGACCGGCTGCGCCGGCGTCGCCGCCTGCACATTCTGGCCGCGATCGTCGATGAGCGCGCGTACGCGGCCCCATTCCGAACCGGCGACGAAAATATCGCCGACCTTGAGCGTGCCTTTTTGCACCAGCACGGTCGCGACCGAACCGCGGCCCTTTTCGAGCTTCGCCTCGATGACGACGCCGACCGCGCTGCGCGCGGCATTGGCTTTGAGTTCAAGGATTTCCGCTTGCAGCAACAGCGCGTCGAGCAGCTTGTCGAGCCCCATGCGCGTCTTGGCGGAAATTTCGACGGACAAGACATCGCCGCCCATTTCTTCGACCTGCACGTCATGCTGCAGCAAATCCTGCCGCACACGCATCGGGTTCGCGCCGGGCAAATCGCACTTGTTGATCGCGACGACCATCGGCACCTTCGCCGCCTTGGCGTGGCGGATCGCTTCGACCGTCTGCGGCATGATGCCGTCATCGGCCGCCACGACCAGCACGACGATATCGGTTACGTTCGCGCCGCGCGCGCGCATTTCGGTAAAAGCGGCGTGACCCGGCGTATCGATGAAGGTGATACGGTCAAAGCCATGCGCTTCCTGCGGCAGGATGATCTGGTAAGCGCCGATATGCTGCGTGATGCCGCCGGCTTCGCCCGCCGCGACATCGGTCTTGCGCAACGCGTCGAGCAAGGAAGTTTTGCCGTGGTCGACATGGCCCATCACGGTCACGACCGGCGGACGCGGTGTTTCCGCGCCCTCGCTCTCGCCCGGCGTTGTGAGCGACTGCTCGACATCGGCCTCGGTCACGCGCTTGAAGCGATGGCCGAATTCGGTCGCGATCAGTTCCGCCGTATCGGCATCGATGCTCTGCGTGATAGTCGCCATCGTTCCAAGCTTCATCAACGCCTTGATGACGTCACCGGCGCGCTCCGCCATGCGGTTCGCGAGTTCCTGCACCGTGATGAATTCGGGAATAACGACGTCGCGCGCCAGTTTCTGCTGCTCCTGGCCCTGGTTCTGCTGGCGCTTCTCGCGTTGAATCCGGCGGCGCATCGAAGCGACGCTGTAGGTCCGTTCGCTATCGTCGCCCGACAAGGCGCGCTGAATATCGACCCGCCCGCCGCTGCCGCGCTTGTCGCCAGCGGTCTTACCGCGCGGCTGCGCTACTTCGGGTGTAGCCCGACGGCGCTTGCGGTTGCGGTCATCATCCTCTTCGGTTGTCGTTATCGGTGCGCGCCCCGGCATAGCCGTCGTTGTCGCCGTACCGGGACGGTTCACCGCCGTCGCGGCGCGCATCCGCCCGTCATCGCTGCGGCGGCCTTCGATCAAATCGCGGCGCCGGACTTCGTCTTCCTTCTTGCGCGCTTCGGCAGCGGTACGTTCCTGCTGCTGAATGAGCTGCAGCTCCTCAAGCTCGCGCTTGCGCAAAGTTTCGCTATCGAGAATTTCCGGCTCGGCTTTTTTCGCCGGCTCTTCATGGTGTACCTGGGTCGGCACCACGGGCGGCAGGGCGCTGCGGCGCACTTCGCCGCCTTCCAGCACGGCGCCGCGCAAAGCGCGCGCGCGGGCATCGCGTTCTTCCTTAGTCAGCTGGCGCGGCGCGCCGCTGCTTGTCACCGGACGCGCGGCAAGGTTCGCGCTCTGCGCGCTGTCGAGCGTCACGGCGCGTGGACTGGCCGCACTGGTCTCCTCGCGCTTGCGCTTGACCTCGACGGCCACTGTCTTGGAGCGGCCATGGCTGAAGCTCTGGCGCACGAGACCAGCGTTGCCCGCCGCGGGGTCGATCGCCTTTTTCAGCTCCAGCTTCGGCTTCGCGCCGCCCAGTGACAGAACCTTTTTGCCTTCTTGCTCGCTCATCTTAACCTTACGTTCCTGAACCTTGCTCCGAACCCTTGCCGCCGCCCGAAACTGCTTGCGCCACCGCGGGGCCGGATGCCGCGCCAATCTGCGCTAATGAGGCCGCTGGCGCAATGTTTTCCTGCGCGATAAAGGCAGAAAAACGCGCCGCGGCCTGCAAAATCTGCGGCACCAGCGGCTGCGCCTGCACGCCAACGTAAACCAGCTGTTCGGCGCCCAGCGCCTGGCCCAGTTCCGTGCTGGTGAGCGCGGTAATCACTTGCGCCGCCGCGATTTTATTACGCAGCTTGGCCGGACCGTCGGCTCCGGCGTCGCGGGCGATGAACAACACGGCGAGCTGGCCGTTGCGCGCGGCAGGCTCAACCTGGGCAAAGCCCTGGATGACAGCACCGCTGCGTTTGGCGAGACCGAGATATTGCGCGAGCCGCTGCAGCAATTGCTGCCGCACGCGCTGGACGATATCGGGCGCCGCGCGCACCGGCGCTTTCGCCGCTTTGGCAAAACTGTTTTTCTGAATAGCCGCAGTGAGCACTGCGGCGTCACAACTGAGCCACAACCCGCGTCCCGGCATCTTTTCCTGCAGATCGGGCCAGACCTGCTGGTCGGGCCCAACGACGCAACGGATCAGCTGCGTACGGGGCAGCACCTGGCCCGTAACGATGCAACGGCGTTCGGATGCAGCCGTCTGCCCTGCCGGATCGTCATGATCCGGCAGGTTTGACGTTTCAACATCCGGCGGCGCTCCTTGCATGTCCGGGACTCCACATGGCCGTTATTCGGCCACGGGCGCGTCGAACCAATGCGCACGCGCGGCCATGATCGTCTCATTGGCCCGGTTCTCGGTAAGGGCGTCGGCCCCCAGCATTTCGCGCAGCTCATCGCCCGCCAGATCGCCGACATCGTCGAGCGTCTTGATGCCCTTTTCACCGAGCTTGACGGCGAATTCGGCCGTCATGTGCGGCAGGTTGAGCACAGCGTCCTCGATGCCGAGTTCGCGGCGCTTGGCCTCGAGCTGGGCCGCGCGTTCGCTGAGCCAGGTCTGGGCGCGCTGCTGCAGCTCCTGCGCCACTTCGGCGTCGAAGCCTTCAATCTCGGCGATCTCGTCAACCGGCGTCTCCGCGACCTGTTCGACGCGGGTGAAGCCCTCGGCGACCAGCAGATGCGCAATGACGTCATCGACCGACAACGCCTCGATGAACAGCGAGGTGCGGCGCGTCACTTCTTCCTGACGGCGTTCGGACTCTTCCTTCTCTGTGAGGATGTCGATATCCCAGCCGGTCAGCATCGAAGCGAGGCGCACATTCTGGCCGCGCCGCCCGATAGCGAGCGAGAGCTGCTCGTCCGGCACCACGACATCCATGCGGTTATTGTCCTCGTCGAGCACGACCTTGGTGACCTCGGCGGGCGCGAGCGCGTTGACGACGAAAGTCGCCGGGTCTTGCGACCACGGGATGATGTCGATCTTCTCGCCCTGCAATTCGCCGACCACGGCTTGCACGCGACTGCCGCGCATACCGACGCAGGCGCCGACCGGATCGATGCCGCTGTCGTTCGACACGACCGCGATCTTGGCGCGGCTGCCGGGATCGCGCGCCACGGCCTTGATTTCGATGATGCCATCATAGATTTCCGGCACTTCCTGCGCGAACAGCTTGGCCATGAACATCGGATGGGTGCGGGACAGGAAAATCTGCGGCCCGCGCGCTTCCTCGCGCACATCGTAGATATAGGCGCGCACACGGTCCTGGTTCTTGAAGTGTTCACGCGGCAAACATTCGTCGCGGCGCAGCACGGCTTCCGCCCGGCCGAGATCGACCGTGACATTGCCGTATTCGACGCGCTTGACGATGCCGTTGATGACTTCGCCGATGCGGTCCTTGAACTCGTTGAACTGGCGCTTGCGTTCGGCTTCGCGCACCTTTTGCACGATCACCTGCTTCGCGGTCTGCGCCGCGATGCGGCCGAAATCGATCGGCGGCAGGTCGTCGACGATGAAATCGCCGACCTCGGCATCGGGCTTGCTCTTGCGGGCCGCCTTGAGCGGAATCTGCGTGAACTCGTTCTCGACCGTTTCGGCGACTTCGAGGAAACGCTGCAGCGCGATCACACCGGTGCGACGGTCAATCGTGGCGCGGATATCGTGCTCATGGCCGTATTTGGACCGGCCCGCCTTCTGGATGGCCTGTTCCATCGCGACCAGCACTTCATCGCGGTCGATGCCCTTTTCGCGGGCGACGGCGTCGGCGACATGCAGCAATTCCATAATTTAGCTCCTCTTGCGTCCCTGTTCTTGCTTCTTTGCGTCTTGCTTCTTTGGTTCTTGTTTTCTGGCCGCCGGACTGCCGGTCTGGCCTTTTGCCGCCCCTTTCGACGGCTGTTTTTTGGCGCTCAGCTTTTCCGGCAGTGGCAACCCGGCTGCCAGCGCTTCCTTCTGCGCCGTCGCCGCGATCAGTTCGTCCGTCAGCACCAGCTGCGCCTTGGCGATCGCCGCGAGCGGCAGCATGACCGGCTCTTGATCGACCGTCAGCTTGACGTTCTCGCCGTCGAGCCCGTTCAGCACGCCTTGAAAATTCTTTCTGCCGTCACGCGGCTGCCGCAGCCCGATCTTGACGATGTGGCCCGCCCAGTTCTGGTAATCCTTGGGCCGGGTCAGCGGCCGGTCGATACCGGGCGAGCTGACCTCGAGCGCATAGGCGCCGGGAATCGGGTCGGCCTCGTCGAGCAGCAGATCAACGCCGTTGGTGATGGCGCGGCAATCCTCGACCATCATCGCCTTGCCGTCCGCGCGTTCGGCCATGAGCTGCAGCGTCAAGCCGCCGCGCGCACCTGCGAGCTGCACGCGCACGAGCTCGTAGCCGAGTTGGGTCAGCACCGGGGCGACGAGTTCGGCGATTTGCGTCTCGGTCGCGGCCCGCATGATGGCGAGATCGGGTGAATGCGTCTCCTGCACCTTGTTCCCTGTGTCCCCTGCATGCTTCGCCTCCAGCGCCTCTCGGCATGAAGGCAACAAAAAAGGCGGGCTCGCGCCCACCCCCTGATTCTGGATTTCTTCGGTCGTCTAACGCGCCTTATCGAAATCTATGAGTGTCGGGAAGCTAACCCAATCGACAAGCCGAGTCAACGCCCAGGCGCACAAAGGCTTGCAGATAAAAGTCTGGCAGCAAATAAAAACCGGCGCCACACTGAGCCTGACGGCAGGATATTGCCGTTTAAGCTTAGGATATTGCGTGTCTATTTCATTTTTATCCCGGCTCACCCAGCCCGCGACCGACGCCGTGACAATCGCCGCTGCGTCGCAGCCGCCGCTGTGGCCTGTCGCAGCAGCCGCGCTGACCGAACCGATGAGCGAAAAGCAGCTGCTGACCCGTCTGTTCCGGCTGACACGCGACATGGCGACCATGCGCAACCTGTGCTCCGGCTTGCATCAGCTGTCGCAAGCAACGGCTTATCGCCTCGGCTATACCCTCGCCACGACGCACGAGCTGCGCTGGCCGCTGCAGATCACGGTGCAACGCAACCGAACGAACGGTACACCCATTCTTGCCCAACAAGGCGGCGAACCGCTCGCTGTCATCAATGCCGGACCCGCTGGCAATCTGCGCTATCAGTCCGGCACCACGCACCGGCTCTTCACCCCGGCAACGTTGCAAACCGCCGAACAGGTTCTGAACCATCTGCGGCGGCAGGCTTGTCAACAGCATTTCTTATAAATTTTATAAATCTATTATTTATCAACGACTTAATATTTTTTAGCGTTAACGCTAAAAAATCTGCGGACGCTCGGCGGCTCTTGTGGCATTTTCCGGCCATCATTTCGATAGCGGATTATTTGTGACCGCACTTGTATCGGCATGAGGAAAAGCATGGTTCGGAAAATTTTTGCCTGGTTCAATCTCGCCCGTTTCATCGGGGCCGCACGCTGGCAGAAGCGTGACCGCTTCAGCCATCCGGTGATCGAGACGCCATTGTTGCACGCTCTGCGGTCTTTGAGCATCAAGTCGCAGAACCGTTCGGCGACGGAACGCCTGCCGCCGACCCGCCCGGCGGAGGCGCATTTCGGCCGTCGTGAACGGGTGCAGCACAGCATCGGCCGCACCTGAGCAAATCTGCGGCTATTTCATATAATCTTAAATGTTTTCAGCAGGACCCTTGCGCAGGCCCTGCCGTGGCACGCTTGTGCAACTGCACATACATTGCATTGCAAAACAAGGCGTTATAATGACCGCGCCGGCCTTTCTTAACTATATCCTCATCTGATTGTGGCAAATTTGGCACTATAGAAGCCGCTGATTCCAGGCTTTGTTACGAGATTGTAACGAAATTTGGTTGGCTCAAATTGCAGCGAATGAACAGCGGCTTCGCACGTGGCCTTAAGGAGGCCAACGATGCGTATGCCACGGCTCCTTTCTCTCGCTCTGACCGCCTGTTGCGCGGCGTTGGCCCTTGGCTGCCCCGGCGCCCGGGCCGAAAATCTGCCCCCCAGCCCTGACCGGCTTTCGGCCGCGCCGGAGCCCGGCATGAGCAGCAGCTTCGGCACCAATGACGGCAATACCGTGCGCAGCGTGACGGTCGGCCAGCTCGAAAATCTCGCGGCGCAAAAGCTGAACCAGGACCTGATCACCAAACTGATCGGCCCATTGCCCGGCTGGCTGCAACGCGTTGAGGTGACGGGCAATTTCAACCTGAGCAACTGGCGCGGGCTGGAGGTGCTGACGGTTCAGCCCTTGTGGCAAAATACGGCCCATACCAGCGTGCTTTTCACCCAGTTGAGCGCTGTCAATTATCGCATGTTCGACCGCGAACGTTTCGCGGCCAATGCCGGGCTCGGCTATCGCCAACTGCTGCTCGACAATCAGCTGATGGTCGGCGGTAATATTTTTTATGACCATGAGTTCCTGCGCGGCCACCACCGCATGGGCGCGGGCGCCGAAGTCAAATATGGCCCGCTCGATTTCACCGCCAACGGCTATCTCGGCCTGAACCAGCGCAGCGCCAGTGACGGCACTGTCGAACGCGTGCCGAACGGCGTCGATGTCGAGCTCGGCACGCAAATCCCTTACCTGCCCTGGGCCAAGCTCTACGGCAAATATTACGCCTGGGATCACAAGCTCGACAGCGAGCCGGTGCGCGGCGCGCAATTGTCGACCGAGGCGAGCCTGCATCGCTATCTTTCGGTCGAGGGCGGCGCGCGGCACGATATCGGCGGCCATAATGAGGGTTTCTTCATGCTGCGCGTCAAGCTCAACCGCGACACGATGCCCGGCCTGTTCGACGGCGCGCCGCTGATCGACAAGCATATTTTCGCGCCGCGCGACCTGAGCAAGCAGTTGCTGGCCAAAGTCCGCCGCGAAAACCGCATCATTCTCGAACGCAGCCGGCCCTTCGGCGGTCAGAACGGCGTGACCGTCAGTGTCAGCCGCCGCAATTAGGAGCATCATGATGCCGCACGACCGCACCACCCGCTTCGCCCTGCTGGCTTGCCTGAGCCTGTTGCCACAGGGGGCCTGGGCCGGTGGCTGCAGCCCGGCACCGGCCGTGGCCGCGAATCTGCCGCCCTGCTGCGCCACGACCAACATGGCGCAAGGCGGCCGTTGCAGCGCGCCCGCCGCGCAATATCAGTTCACCATCGCGAGCTTCGGCTTCGAGAAGAATGACGGTACGGAAATCCAGTTCGGCAGCCCACGCCTGTTCGACGCCGCAAGCGTCAATGCCGGCAGCACCATCGGCGATTACCTCGGCGGCATCGATCTGCCCGCCGCCACCTATGTCGCGCTGCGCCCGACGCTTGGCGCGCAGATCACGGTGCGCGCCGACAGCCTGACCGGCGACGGCCGCCATTGCACCGGCAGCCTGACCACGGCGGCGCGTCAGCCCGATGGCAGCCCCTGGCCGGTCTGCCGCGTCGGCGAACCGAATGCCGCGACGAGCCACTGCCTGAGCGGCGGCCTGCTCAAGATCCGTAATGACCGGCTCGGCGCCTTCACCGTCAACAGCAGCAGCACGCTCAATCTGAATATCGCGTTCGATGTCAATAATGGCGTGGTCTGCACGTTCGCACCCGGCACCGGGCCCAGCACCGCCGTCGATCTGGGCGTGCTCTCGGTAGACCTCAGCAAGTCCTGAAGTTTTAGCGCAGCGCCAGCGTCATATCCGGCTGTGCCCCGCGTACCAGCGCAAGCGGCCGCGACGGCATGATATGAAAAGCATTGTGCGTCGCTTCGCGCGCGGCATTATCGAAACCGACTTCCGGACGCTCATCATTATTGCGCGGCATATGACGCATTTTATTCCCCGTTGCATTTTATTATTGGGAATAACTTATCATAAATTCGTAATAATACCAAATTTTCTCTACTAAAGCTTTGTCTTGGTTAATGTCAGCACTCGCTTCCATTCTTGCACCGTGACCGGCGATACCGACAGGCGCGACTGTCGCACCATCGCCATCTGGCTCAGGATCGGATCAGCCTTCATCTGTTTGAGCGTGAGCGGTTCCGGACAGGCGCTGACCGGCGCGACATCGACCATGACGAATTTGCCGCTCGCATCGCTCGGGTCGGGATAGGCGGTCTTGACGATGCGCATGATGCCGACGACCGCCAGGCCGATATTGGAGTGATAGAACAACGCCTCGTCGCCGACCTGCATCGCGCGCAGATTATTGGCCGCCTGGTAATTGCGCACGCCGTCCCAGGCGCCGCGCTTCTCTTTGACGAGTTGCGCCCACGGATAAACATCGGGCTCGGACTTCATCAGCCAATAAGCCATCGCTAAACTCCTTCCGCCCGCAAGGGCCGAGCCATGAGCGCCGCAATCTCGGCTTCGACTGGCGCTCCTTCGTCAAGAATCCGGTGTACCGCCATGCAGATCGGCAGCTCGACCTGATGCCGCGCCGCAAGCGCGACCGCCGCCGCCGCCGTGAAGACGCCTTCCGCCACGCTTTTACGCTCGGCCATAACCTCGGCCAGCGTGCGTCCTTGTCCGATAGCATAACCAAGCGTCATGTTACGCGACTGGCTGCCCGTGCAGGTCAGCACCAGATCGCCAAGCCCCGACAGCCCCATGAAAGTCTCGGCCCGGCCGCCGAGCGCGCAGCCGAGCCGCGCCAGCTCGCTCAAGCCGCGCGTAATCAGCGCCGCACGGCCGTTATCGCCGATGCGCTTGCCCTCCACGATGCCGCAGGCGACCGCGAGTACATTCTTGATCGCGCCGCCGATTTGCGTGCCGATGACATCGTCCGTGACATAGGGGCGGAAGCTGCGGTTGCCGAGCGCCGTGGCCAGCGCCTGTCCCAGCGCGGCGTCGGCGACAGCCAAAGTCGCGGCGCTCGGCAGCCCCTGTGCCACTTCGACAGCAAAAGTCGGGCCGGATAGAATGGCGCAGGGCTGTCCGGGCAAGACCTGCTGCACCGCCTCGCTGAGCAAGGCGAGCGTACCGCGCTCGATGCCTTTGGCGCAGATGACCAGGGGCGTGCCGGGCCGCAACGGCGGCAATTGCTGCACGATGCTGCGCAAATGCTGCGCCGGACTGACCAGCAGCAACGCGTCGCAGCCCGCAAGATCGGCCAGCTTGTCCGTCGCGGCAATCAGGTGATCGAGCGGCAGATGCGGCAGATAAACCGGATTCTCGTGGCGTTCATTGACCGCCTGCACCACGGCGCTGTCGCGCGCCCATAAGGTAACCTGACGTCCGCTGCGCCGCAGCATCATGGCGAGCGCAGTGCCCCAGGCGCCGGCGCCGACCACGCCGAAATGCTGAAAAGCCGTCTGCTGGTTGGGGTTCTGCGGCATCGCTCAAACAAAAACAGGGAAAGGAAGAAAACCGTCTGCAAATTTGCACGGCGTTGCGCCGCTGTAAAGCCGCGCAACGAAATGCGCCGTTGCCGCCCCTGCCATCGCCATATCATCCGCGCACCAACAGCAGGAGAGCGTAGCTGTCATGCGCGGCATGATCGATCTGGTCAATCTCGATGCGGCCTATCTGCAGGAGATACAGCGGCGCAGCGCCATCCGCGGTGATTTCTACCGCGTGTTCCATGAACGGACCGATCAGCGCAGCCTGCCCACCGCTCCCAACCTACGTTGCGACCCTATTCTGAGGCGCAACGCGCGCCTGGCTGGCCGATATGCGCCGCCAGCTGACCCATAAGCGCGCAGATAGCAGCCCAAAGGCTGAAGCAGCGCCGCTGATGCTGCAGCGCGCAATAAATAAAATGGTTAAATACCGCGTGGAATAGGCGCAACTAAATCCGTTATTGCCGTTACCGTGGCGTAATCCTTATCATCGCCGCAATTCAAACAGCGAGTGCATCATGATGACGCCCGATATCCAATTCTCCAAACTCGATGCAGCCTATATCGAGCATGAAACCAGACAGGCCGGTATTCGTGACGGCTTTTACGCCGCCTTCCGCGAAGTGACCGACCAGCGCGGCCTGCCTGCCAAAGCCGGCTGGCGTAGCGATCAGATTTTAGATCGGGCGACACGTCTCCTCAGCAATGGCGTCTTGCCCGACCTGAACAAGAAGGGTGTTGAACCGGAGAAAGCCGTCGCGCAGATTCCGGCCAGCACCTTGGTGCTCGCCGTCTATGCTGCCGCGAGCCAGGAACATACCAGTTGGCTTGGCCGTGACAGCCGCGCCCTGCGCACCTTCGACCAGCTGCATAACACGCCGTTTGAGCAAAAGGGCTTGGCGCAAATGGGCGGCGGCCAGCCTGTTCCGCAAATGCCTCTCGGCTGGGCATCGCATCCGGTCTATCCGCCGACGAAATATACCGTAGGCCTGCTCGAACGCGATGAAACCAAGGCTTGGGTCGCCGCGACCCGGCAGGATTTGACCCGGCGTCTCCAGGCGATGGATTACGCCACACGTTAAATCGCCAGTCCCGGCAACGGCACTGGCTGCGCCGCGCGCTGCGCTGGCGCGCCATGCCACGGCTCAGGCTGCAGCACAGTCTTGTCACCCGCAACGAAGCGCCGCAGATCATCCGTCAAGCGCTTCAAAACCCCGGCCCAATCCCCTGGCGCATCCTGCCGGTACAGCTTCATCGCGCCATACCAGATCGTATCCTGCCGCTGCAACTGCCAGCGCCAGTCCGGATCGAACGGCAGCAGCAACCATACCGGCTTGCCGAGCGCTCCGGCGAGATGCGCCACCGATGTATCGACCGTGATGACGAGATCGAGCGCGCCGATCAGCGCCGCCGTGTCGATAAAATCGCTACACAGCGCGCCGCCATCAGGCAACGGCCGCGTACTCTGTTGCATGACACGCATTGCACCTTCGCCCTTCTGCAACGCGATGCCATGTGCCGCATGAGGCTGTAACGCTTGCATAAGCAAACCATAATCCACCGAGCGGTTCGCATCATTGAGGTGGCCGGGGTTCCCGGCCCAGACGAGTCCGAAACGCGGCGCGGCGACGTTGAACACCAGCGCCTGCATGGCTGCCGTCGCGGCGCCCGCCTTGAGATAAGCCGCGCCGGTCGGGGTAAACCATTGTGCGCTATCGAGCAGACGGCAACGCGCCTGCAATCCTGCCGGCACCGGCATGTCCGGCGTTATAAAATGCAGGCTCGGATAATTCTCCTGCAACAGCCGCAGCAAAGGCTGCTGCACCTCCACCACAAGGTGCGGTACGCGCGCGGCCACCTGTGGCGCATAACGGATGAATTGTAAGGTGTCGCCGAGCCCTTGTTCGGCATGGAGCAACAGCGGCACGGCTGCCTGTCCATCCCACGGCTTGAGACCGCCATAGCGCGCATCGACCGTGCCACGCACCGCATAACGCCGCCAGCCCTGATCATAATCGCCGAGCAACAACGCGCAGAGCGCGGCATTCTGCTTGCTGTCGGTCAGCGTTGGATCTAGCGCCGCCGCGGCATCGAACGCCTGCAACGCCAGATCGGTGTAACCCGCGCTGCGTAGAATATTGCCGCGCGTATGCGACAGGATCGCGAGCCGCGGCGCCAGCGCCAGCGC
>JBDHTV010000014.1:0-18646 GCA_039808825.1 Bdellovibrionales bacterium
ACGATCGCAGCAGCGGCGAAGTCGAATAATGACCAACTCGGGGTTGGCGCGGGATGCTGCAGGGCGGCGTATTTGCTCATGAACCTATCCTCCGTTGTTATGTTCAGGATAGGGTCAGGCCGTTAACAGCGGCTGAAAATTAGATACAAGTTATTGAATTTATTGAATTATTTCAAGTTTAGGCTAAATTGCGCGCAAGTAAAAACTCTTGCTGTTTCGCGGTAAAAACACCGGCCGATGCGGGTTTTGGGATGGTTTGAATAGCAAAAAATCAGGAATCTGAGCCGTACAAGCTATACGGCTGCCCGCTGGCGCAGAGTGTGGTTTTGGGCATGATTGGAGGCCCATTTTATATTTTGAAAACATAAGTATTCAGACAACAGGTGAATGGGCCTGCTAACCCCATTTCAGCCGGCGCTTGGGGCGGGCAAGGGCATGAGCCAGCAGCGCGGCATCGGTTCGAAGCCAATCTTGCCATAATAATCCTGGGCGGCGGGTGCGGCGATCAGATGCAGCCGGGTTTGCGGTCCGGCATAAAACTGCGTCCGTTCCAGCAAGGCGCGGCCGATGCCTTGCCGTTGATAGGCTTCAGCCACGGCCAGATCGGAGACATAGCAGCAATAGGCAAAGTCGCTGACGGAACGCGCGACACCGACTAATTCACCATCTGTATTGCGTGCGGTCACGATGATATCGGCGTGGCGCAGCATCGCGGCGAGACGCTGCGGTTCGTTGATCGGGCGGCGCTGGCCGAGGGTGGAGGCAACCAGCACGGCGCGAAAATCGGCGACCGGCAAATCCGGCTCGCGGGCATAGCGGATGGTTTGTATCATCAATGTGAAGGCGGGCTGAAACTCGCCGGGGCACGGTCGAGAATTTCGCGGCCATTGGCGGCGATGCGATTGACGGAAAGGCCGCGCTCCACCGTGCCGTCAGGGAGCAGGCGGAAGATGCCGTCCACGCCCATGAAACCAACCGGGTTGGTCAGGTTTGCGGCTTCGGGTTTCAAATTGCGCTTTTGCAAAGCGGCGGCGAGCGCGACGGCGTCATAGGCCAGCGCGGCAAGGCGTGGCGGTTGGGTGCCATAGGCGGCCTGATAGTTGCGTTCGAAGCGGGTGCGGTCGCCGCCGTCGGGCATCGCGAACCAGCCGCCGGTCAGCGACGGCGCGACACGGCCGGCCTGGGCATCGTCCCACAGGCTGGTGCCAAGCAAGCGGACATGGCGACCGTCGAGCGCGGTCGGCAGGCTCGCGGCCTTGAAACTGTCGAGCGGTTCGGCGAGCACGAGCGTGTCGATCTGTTCGCGCGCATTGGCCGTCTCCTGCAGCTGGCGCGCGAGCTGGTCGGTGCCCGGATCATAACGCCGCATGGCGAGGCTCGCACCGCTGCAGCGATGGGCCGAGGCCTGCAGTGCTTGATTGACGACATCGCCATAGCCGCCGGACGGCAGCAACGCGACGAAGCGCTTGCTGCCCTGGGCGCAGGCGAAATCGGCGGCGCGCGTGATCTGCGGGCCCGGCGCGAAGCCGAGCAGATAGGTACCGCTCGCGGCCTGGCTCATATCGTTGGAGAGCGCGAGCAGGGGGATATTGCGCGCCGCGGCGATGGGTTTGACGGCGGCGACCTGCTGGGCGAAGAGCGGGCCGACGATGATGCTGACATTTTTGCCGAGCAAATCCTGCGCGGCGCGCGCGGCTTGCTCCGGCGTATCGCCGCTATCGCGCGCCATCAAGTCGAGCTGGGCGCCGTTATCATCGAATACCGCCATTTGCGCGGCGTTCTGCAACGCCTGACCGAGCGCGGCGCGGCTGCCTGAAAGCGGCAGCAGCAGCCCGACCTTCATCGCGTTGGCGCTTGCGCCGGGCGCGGGCGGGGCCACCGTCGTCTTGGGCGGGGTCTTGGCCGGTTTGACCGGCGTTGGCGCGCTGTCTATGGTGGTGCAGGCGCTGAAGAGCAGGAGCAGGGCGAGTGGCAAAATATGGCGGCGCGCCGGAGCGGCAGCGCGGTGCAAAAGCGAAAACGGAGCGGGCTGGGGCAGAGAAGGCTGGGGACGCATCGGCGGTTCTCCCGAACTGGAATTATGCGGCGCTCGCGCAACAGTTGCTGCAGTCGGCGGGCGCGGTGAAGCCTGACGAAATTAGCGATGCCGGGGCGGCAAGTAAAGCCGGACAATTGACGCTGGTCGCGACGCCGATCGGGCATCGCGGCGATATCACCTTGCGCGCGCTCATGACGCTGGCGCAGGCCGATCTCATTCTGTGCGAGGATACGCGGGTGAGCGGCGCGCTGCTCAAGGCCTATGGCATAGCGCGGCCCTTGCTGGCCTATCACGATCATAATGAAAGCGCGCGCGTGCCGGAGCTGGTGGCGCGGCTGCAGGCCGGGGCGCAGATTGCGCTGATCAGCGACGCCGGGATGCCGGTGCTGGCCGATCCGGGGTTCCGGCTCGTGCAGGCGTGCCGCGAAGCCGGGATCGGTGTTACGCTGTGTCCTGGCCCGGCGGCGGTGTTGAGTGCGCTTACCATCAGCGGCCTGCCACCAGCGCCGTTTTTGTTCGCTGGCTTTCTGCCGCCCAAATCCGGCGCGCGGCGCAAGCTGCTCGCACAATGGGCGGATGTTGCAGCGACATTGGCGTTCTACGAAGCGCCGCAGCGGCTTGCCGAAAGCCTCGCCGATATGGCCGCCGTCTATGGGGCGCGGGTGGCGGTGGTGGCGCGCGAACTCACCAAACTTTACGAAGAATGCCGCTGCGGCAGTTTGCCGGAACTAGCGGCGCATTATGCCGCGATGCCGCCGAAGGGCGAGATCGTGGTCTTGGTTGGCCCGCCGCTCGTGGCCGAAGCCCTGTCCGACGATAGGCTCGCGACACTGCTGGCCCAGGCACTGGCAGAGGGCAGTTTGCGCGACGCGGTCGAGGCGGTGACGGCGCAGAGCGGGCGGGCGCGCGCCGAAGTTTACGCGCTGGCGCTCAAGCTCAAGAAAGCAGGCGATGACGCGTAAAACAGGACGGCGCGCCACGCGCAAGCGGCGGCACTATCGTTTCGGCCTGTGGGCGGAGTTGTTATGCCGCCTCAGTTTGCGGCTGCGCGGTTACCAGATCTGTGCGGCGCGCTGCCACACCGAAGCGGGCGAGATTGACATTATCGCGGCGCGACACCATGTCGTTGCCATCATCGAGGTCAAGGCGCGGCGCGAGCTGGCGGCGGCTGCCACGGCGCTCGGGGCGGCGCAACGCCAGCGTATCACGCGGGCGGCGCGGCTCGTGCTGGCCGGGCGGCCGGAACTGGCCGCCCGGACGATTCGTTTCGATGTCATGCTGGTCACGCCATGGCGCTGGCCGCAGCATATTGTTAATGCCTGGGGAAGCTGATGCGACCAATACGAATTGCCGTGCAGATGGACGATTTCGCCCGGCTTGAGCCTGCCAGCGACAGCACGATCAGCCTGATGCGCACGGCCTTTGCTCGCGATCACGCCGTGTATGTTTATGAGCCCGCGCAGCTGCGCTGGGTCAGTGACGGCGCGCATCACGGCGTGATGGCGACAGCGCGGCGCATCGTGGGCTGGGACAAGACGGCCCTGCTGCCTGCGCTCGGTGCGCCCGAGCCGCTCGATCTCGCGACGCTGCAAGTCGTGCTGATGCGCCAGGACCCGCCGTTCGACATGGCCTATGTCACGGCGTGCTATCTGCTTGAGCTGCTGCCGCCGACGGTCTGGGTCATCAATAATCCCAAAGCCGTGCGCGACGCGCCGGAGAAGATCCTCATCGCCCGCTATCCCGATTTGCTGCCGCCGACTATCATTACGGCGGACAGCGCCGCCGTCGTCGCCTTCCGGGCCCAACACGGCACGCTCGTGCTCAAGCCGCTCTATGGTTTCGGCGCTGACGGCATCACGCTCTGGCAAGCGCAGGACGATGATGCGGTGCTGCATGGTTTCGCCCAGACGCAGAACGGGCTGCCCTTCATCGCGCAACAATTCATTCCGCAGGTCACGCAAGGCGACAAGCGCGTGCTGCTGCTCGACGGCGAAGTGTTTGGCGCGATCAACCGGGTGCCGCAGCCGGGGCAGTTCCTCGCCAATCTGCATGTCGGCGGCCGCGCCGAAGCTGCGACGGTGACAGCGGCGGACATGGCGCTGCTGGCGCATTTCGCGCGCGATCTCGCGGCGATGGGCATTTTCCTCGCCGGGGTCGATATCATCGGGCGCTATGTCACGGAAATCAACGTGACCTGTCCGAGCGCGCTGATCGAGATCAACCAGGTGCAGGGCTATAACGGCCGGGTGCGGCTCGAGGAAAAATTTTGGGATGCGGTCGAACTGCGCCTCAGTACGCAGGCTAATGGCAGCTGAAGCCGTTCTCGGCGGCGCTGGCGCAGAAATCGTCAATCGACTCCTGATCCTTGAAGCCGAAGAGCTGCAGCGCGAATTGCGGCGTGCCTGCCGGCGTCAGTTCCGTCACGATATTGAACAAGGCCTGACGCGGCAGCTCGTCCGCGAGCTTTTCCTGCAGCAGGCTTTGCTGGGCGCGCGCCACCCTATCGGTCGCGAAGGGGCCGAAGAAAGGCCGGGCGGCTGCAGTTTCGGCGCGCACGAAGGCGGTCGGGGCCAGGGCTTCCGGAATCGCGGGCTCTGCGGCGGCCGTGGTGATGGCTGGGGCAGCCGCTATCGATGCCGGTATTGCTGCGGCTGGATCGGTCAAAGTCGGCAAGGCCGCGCTGGCTTGTGCCGGGGCCGTGGGCGGGGCGGCCAGAGCGGCGGCAGGTGCCGTCATATCAAGCCCGACCGGCGCGATGACGGCGGCGCCTTCCGGTAACGGGTTCACATGGGTGGTCAGCGTGGGCGTCAATGCACTGGCAAGCGCGGCCGGGTTTGGCGGCGGCATCAGGCGCGCCGCGCTACGGCGTTCCTTCCAGCGCTGATGCGATAAGGGCACGGCAGAGGATGGATTTTCCGCTGGCGTGACGGATGCCGCAACGGGTGCCGCGGCGACCGGCACCGGTTCAGTCGTGACCGGTTGCAGATTGCTGGCGGCGGGCGGCGCGATGGTTGACGGCGCTGCCGTCGTGACGCGATGGGGGGCGGCTTGCAGCACCGGCTCCGGCAAGGCGGAGGGGGCCGGGGGCGCAACGGCACTCAAGGCGGGCTGGTTCTGACCTGCCTTGGCATAAGCGAGCGCGAGATTCTGCTTAACCGCTTCCGTCGCCTTGAAGCTGCTGGCGGCCGGTTCAAGCTGCTGGATGGCGGCGGCATAATCGCCGCTCATAATCAGCGACATGCCAAGATTGGCGCGCGCGCCCATATCGTCCGGATTCTGGGCTAATACGGCCTGATATTGTTCGCGCGCGGCCTGATGTTCGCCGAGCTGGTCGAGCGCGACGCCGAGACCGTTCTGGGCCTTGCTGTCTTTGCCGTTTTCCTGCAGCGCGGCGCGATATTGCAGCACGGCGCTACCATAATTGCCCTGCGCCAGCTGCAGCTTCGCGTAATCGCGCAGCAAAGCGGCGTTGTGGTTGTCATAACGCAGCGCTTCGCGATAGGCGCTGTCGGCGGCGCCATGGTTGCCAAGCGCGGCATACATGTTGCCAAGCCCATAATAAGCCGCGACATTTTGCGGGTCTTCGGCCACGGCGCGCTGATAGAATTCCGCCGCCATCGCGAGATCGCCCTGTGCCCGCATCCGGTCGGCGAGGCGCACCAGCGTGTTTTTATCGAGGGCGCTGTTCTTGGCCGGTTCATCGCCGCTGCCAACGCAGCCCGTGAGCAACAGACTCAACAGCGCCAGCGATGCGAAAAGACGGCGCGGCAGGATGGCGGGAGTGGAGGGGGCGGCGGATTGCGGCATGGGACTTCTCCTGTCACCGGCAAGATGCGGGCAGCATAGGCGTTGCGGAAAGCGGATACAAGTTGCGATCGGGTCGGGCATTCGAGAACCTGGCGCACGTGGCCGTAAATCAACGCCGCAATGGCACAGTTCCCATTGCGACAGGATGAAGCGAAAACGAGACAGATTCGAAACGATTCATATTTTTCTTAATCTAAACCAGCCCGAGTTAACGATTTCTTAGCCGGAACTGGGGCATTTTGGGGCCATGCGGCAAGCTACTCCTCCTGCACAACCGACTGGTACCTTCCTTGATCTGCCCCGGCTGATCGAGCGCATGCATCGCCGCTATCTCGATGTCGTCCGGCTCGAGATGGCGCGGATTGACGTACATGATATCAGTCCGGTGCAGGTGATGATGCTGGCCAATATCGGTCTCGAGGAAATCTCGGTCCGCGACCTCATCGAGCGCGGTTACTATCTCGGCTCCAACGCATCCTATAATCTCAAGCAGCTGGTCGATGGCGGTTATGTTTCGCGGCAGGCGGCGACGCGCGACAAGCGCCTCGCGCGGCTCAAGCTCTCCGACAAAGGCCGCAAGGTGCTGGAGCAGCTGCACAAGCTCGATACCGGCCTGGCCGAACCGATGCTGCGCAACGGCTCGACGCCTGAAGATTTCGAAGCTAGTTACCGTTTGCTGCGCAAACTTGAGCGGCGCTGGACCGACGCCATTCGTTACGCGGACGAAAAAGACGCGCTGTTGTGAGTCTCAGTCTTGTAATTAAGAATTATTCGCGCTAAACCCGGCTTCTACCCAATTCGAGCCGGAGTTTTCCACCATGATTCGTGCTTTTTCTGGTGCAGCGTGTCTGGCGCTGCTGGCCTTCACCGCGCCGGTTTTTGCTGCAGGCGCCAAGGCGGAGACGCCGCGTTTTGTGCAGAGCAATTTCACCGCCAATAAGGAGACCTATGGCGCGCGCTGGACGGTGCCGGATTTCATCAATGGCTGGGGCGTGGCCATTCGCCCGGTCGGGGCTGGCGGGCACTTCTGGGTCACGGCGAAGGATGTCAGCTATGAATATGTCGGCGATGTTACGCAGTCGCCCAAGGCCGAGCTGCGGACGCTGCATCAGGACAAGCTCAAGACGGTCAAGATTCCGGTCGGTGGCGACGACAAGTTCGCGACCGGCGTGGTTTATAGCGACAGCACCAAAGACTTCGTGATCACGCAGGAATTTCCGGAAGCGGAACAAATCGCGCCGATTACCGCGCCGGCCAAATTCATCTTTTCAAGCGACGGCGGCATCATCGCGGCCTGGACGGAGCGCAAGAAAGAAGATGGCAGTTTCGACCGTTCCGGTACGGCGCTCGCCGTCATCGACCAGTCGGCGCAGGGCGCGCAGTTCTTCGGTCTGACGCTGAGTGCGAAGTTCGACCGGCTTTATGCCGCGAATTTCGGCGTCGATCCGGACATCAAGGTTTTCGACGGCAAGTTCCAGCCGCTGCCGGTCAAGTTCGACCAGCCGTTCGACGCCAATCACAACGGCAAGGTCGATCCGGGCGAATATGCCCCGTTCAACATCCAGTCCGTGACCGATGCGGCAGGCAAGGCGCATCTGCTTGTCACCTATGCCAAGACGCAGGCCTGCCCCAAGGAAGAGGCAGAGAAAAAGGCTTGCACGCTCGGGGAACTGTTCGCGGGCGAGGAAGATACGAGCAAGCCGGGACAGGGCCGGGTGGCGGAATTCACCGAGGACGGCAAGCTCGTCGCGGTTTATAGCGACGCAGGCAAGCTCAGCGCGCCGTGGGGCGTCGCTTATGCGCCGGCCGCAGGCTTCGGCAAGCTCAACGGCGCGCTGCTGGTTGGTAATTTCGGCAGCGGCACGATCGCGGCCTTCAACCCCAAGACTTACGCCTTCATCGACTATCTGCGCGATGCCAAGGGCAAGGCGCTCAAGATCGAAAAGGTCTGGGGCCTGCTGTTCGGGAATGGCGAGAGCCTGGGCGACAAGGATGCGCTTTATTTCGCCGCCGGGCCCGCGGATGAAAAAGATGGGCTGTTCGGCGTGTTGCGGGTCAAGGGCGGCAAGTAAAGCCTGAAGGAGCAAGAGTGGAACCGGCCATAGCGTAAACTATGGCCGGTTTTTCTTTGCGCGATTTGCCTGGCGCGGGTTAAGCGGCGAGCAAGGTCTTCGCCAGTTCCGCCAAGGGCTGTTCCGGACGCGGACCGAAATGGCTGATCACTTCGGCGGCGGCGAGCGCGCCAAGCTGGCCGCAGGTGTAAAGGTCTTTGCCGGTGGTCAGGCCGTAGAGGAAGCCGGCGGCGAACTGGTCGCCTGCCCCGGTGCTGTCGATGAGCTTGCTGACCGGCATGGCAGGCACACGCACCAGATCAAAGCCGCGCGCGGCGATGATGGCGCCCTTCTCGCTCATGGTGGTGACGAGCAGGGGGCAGACATCCTGCAGGCTCGCGATGCCGGTTTCGACATCGGCAGCGCCCGTCAACTCCAGCAACTCATGCTGGTTGGCGAAGACGATATCGACGCCGCTGTTGATCAGGTTATGAAAGGCCTGCTTGTGCCGTGTGACGCAGAAACTGTCGGACAGGGTCAGCGCCAGCTTGCGCTCGGCGTGGCTCGCAATCCGTACGGCTTCGAAAAAAGCCTGCTGCGCTGCGGGTTTGTCAAAGAGATAACCTTCAAGATAGGTCACCTGGGCGTTGCGGATCAAAGCGGGGTCAAGGTCCTTGGGGCCGAAATTGGTCGCCGCGCCAAGATAGGTGCTCATGCTGCGTTGGGCATCCGGCGTGACCAGCACGAGGCAGCGCGCCGTGCTCGGGCCTTCATGAGCCGGCGGCGTGATGAAGGTTACGCCGAGCGCCTGCATGTCATGGCGAAAAATCTTGCCGAGCTGGTCGTCACGCACCTTGCCCATATAGGCGGCCTTGCCGCCGAGGCTCGCATAACCGGCGACGGTATTGGCGGCGGAGCCGCCCGAAGCTTCGACCGCCTGCCCCATCTTGCCATAAAGTTCATCGGCGCGCTTTTCGTCGATCAGCGTCATGCCGCCTTTGGTCACCTGTTCGGCCTGCAGGAAGGCATCGCTGGCATGGGCCAGCACGTCGACAATCGCGTTGCCAATCGCGCACAGGCCATAGGTCGGTTCGGTCATTGGTATAATCCTTTATGTTTTTGTTGGCGCAAACTGCAGAAAGGACTGGTTTTTGTCCAGCCCAAAAACTGCTACAGCTTGCCGTTATGCAGATGGACAAACCCATAGCGCTGGTGACCGGCGCGAGCAGCGGCATCGGTGCCTGGACGGCGCTGGGGCTCGCCGAACGCGGTTACCAGGTCATGCTGGTGTGCCGCGATGCCGCACGGGCGGCGGCAACGCAGCAATGGCTGCAGCAAAAGGTGCCTGGCGCGACAACGGAAATTCTGCTCGCCGATTTGGGGTTGCAGGCGGACATTCACCGTTTGGTTGAACGGTTGCGCAGCCGAATCGATCGGTTGGCCCTGCTCATCAACAATGCCGGGTGCTTCAACCCGGGACTGGCGCTCACGCCGGACGGGGTCGAGCGCACCTACGCCGTCAATCTGATCGCGCCCATGCTGCTTACGCAACTGTGCCTGCCCTTGCTGCGCCATCAGGTCGCGGTGGGCGGCAAGCCGCGCATCGTCAATGTCGGCTCAGCTTCCGCCGACCACATCACGCTCGATCTGGCGCGGATCAAGGCGCAGCTGCCGCGTTCGCAATTGAGCGCCTATGCGCAGAGCAAACTCGCGTTGCTCATTTATAGTTTTGATCTGGCGCGACAATTGCAAGACGAAGGCATTACCGTCAATTGCCTGCATCCCGGCGTGGTCGCGACACGGATCGCGGCGGTCGGCGGGCCGCTGGGCCTGTTGTGGCGCGCGCTGTCGCCGGTCTTCATGTCGCCGGAACGTGGCGCGCGTTGCACGCTCACGGTGGCGACCAGCAAAGAATGGCAAGATGTTACAGGTCGCTACGCCAAGCGCGGCCGCGTGGCGCGGGCGAATCGGCAAGCCCATGATCTGGGGCTCGCCAAGGCACTGCGCGACTTATCCACAGCCATGCTGCAACCGGCGCCGACAAACGCAATTTAGCTGTGTACAACTTTGTATCGCTGTTGCGATACGGTCGCGCTTCGTGTTAGTTCTCTCGCTCAATTCTTCCTTCATTTTGGAGTAGCAACAATGTTTGGACGCAAAGGCCAAGACCCCGCGAATTACGATCCCGCCAGCCTCAGCGGCACCGTGGTGAAGACCGAGTCGGTCTATAGCAGTCCGGCCAAATTGTCCGAACCGTCGATGCCGATGCGCGCCGCCCCGGCGCCCGCCATGCCCAACCCGCGCCGGATCGAGATGCCGACCGCGCGCCGTTCGTTCGGCGAAGCGCATGAAGATGTCCGCCGTCTGACCGTCGGCCGCGAGATCACGCTGACCGGCGAAATCGCGACCTGCGACGTGCTCGTGGTCGAAGGCAATGTCAGCGCCACGCTGCGCGACGGCCGCCTGATCGAGATTACCGAAGCCGGCATGTTCCAGGGTTCGGTCGAGATCGACAATGCCGATATCGCCGGCAAGTTCGAGGGCGATCTGGTCGTGCATGACCGTCTGACTGTCCGTTCCACGGGCCGCATCACGGGCCGCGTCCAGTATGGCGAGCTTGAAGTGCAGGCCGGTGGCCAGATCGTCGGTGAAGTCCAGTCGGTCGCGCCGTCGCTTGCCGTTACCTCGACCGCGACGCCGTTCAAGGATCCGGCCAAGGTCATCGCGACGCTCGAGCAGGACCAGCAGGATATGCTGGCCGACGAGCCGAAGCAGCAGCAGCGCAACGCCGGCTGATTTTTTCGGGTTCGCAATGAAACCAGAGCGCAAAATCTTCCCGATTTTGCGCTCTTTTTCTTTGGCGCTGGGCCTGTCCTGGCTGTTGTTGGCCGCGCCCGTGCGGGCGGAAGCGCAACGCACGGTCACGGAAACGGCGGCGGTCGATCATGTCATCGACGGCGATACGCTCGTGCTTGCGGACAAGCGTCATGTCCGCATCGATGGCATCAACGCGCTCGAAATTCCGCACAAGGCCGGCGACGAAGTGCGGTGTCTGCCGAGCACGCGCCGCGCCGTGCCCGCCGATGCGGCGCATGATTTCAGCTGCGACCTGACGCTGGCCAAGGCCGCCAAAACGCTGCTGCATGATCTCACGGCGGACAAACCGGTCACGCTTACGCTCAATCCGGAACGGCCGACCGACCGTTATGGCCGCGTGCTGGCGCAGGTGTCGGTCAAGGATGCGGCGGGCAAAACCATTTCGGTGGCTGAAGCGTTGCTGACGGCGGGGCTGGCGCATGTCTATCCGCTCTCCGGGCAGGAGATTGGCACGGCGCAGTTGCTGCCGTTCGAGGAGCAGGCGCGGGTGCAGCAGCGCGGCATCTGGCGCCTGCCGGAGCTGCAGGTCACACCGGCCGACAAGGCGGCGACGCAGTACGGGCATTATACGCTGATCGAAGGGCGAGTGCTTGTGGCGGCCAAGCGCAAGGGTAAAATCTACCTCAATTTCGGGGCCGATTATCACACGGATTTTTCGGTCATCATCGACAAGCGCGATTGGAAGAATTTTGCTTACGATCCGCTCACGCTCGAAGGCAAGCACATCCTCGTGCGCGGCTATCTCTATGAGGATTACGGCCCGGCGCTGCGCGTTACCAATGATGGGCAAGTCAGCGTCGTGCCTTGAGCGGCGACTTTCGCGGTAACGGGCTGAAATCGCAGAAGACGGACTATTCTTACGCCAGCTTATGAATCCCGGTTGCGCGTTGCGGTGCAGCGCAGCATATTAGGCGCATAGGCTGGAGTTATTTTCATGTCGTTCTTATTGCGCGTGGTGCAGGCGGACATCACCACGCTCACGGTTGATGCCATCGTCAATGCCGCTCATGTTTCGCTGCTCGGCGGCGGCGGGGTCGATGGCGCGATTCATCGCGTAGCGGGGCCGGGATTGCTCGCGGAGTGCCGCACGCTCGGCGGCTGTGCGGTCGGCGAGGCCAAGCTGACCGGCGGTTACAGCCTGCCCGCGCGCCATATCATCCATACGGTCGGCCCGGTGTGGCGCAACGGACGCATGGGCGAGGCGGCGCAGCTCGCGGCCTGCTACCGCAACAGCTTGCGGCTCGCGGCGCGCCACGGGCTGCAGAGCATCGCTTTTCCGGCGATCAGCACGGGCGCGTTCGGTTATCCGCTGCTTGCCGCGGCGCAGGTCGCCGTCACCAGCGTGGCGGATGAGCTGCTGCTCGGCGGCAGCGTCAACGACGTGTTGTTCTGCGTGTTTTCCGGCGAAGCGCTGGCGGTCTATCGCCAGTTGGTGTTCAGCGCGCCGCTCGTGGCGAAGGAGCCCGCATTATGACGGGCAAGGACCAGCCGTTGCGCGGCATTTTTTGCATTCTGTTCAGCATGTTCGCTTTTTCGCTGATGAATGTCTTCGCCAAGAACATGACCGGCGCTTATGACGTGCTGCAGGTCGTGTTCTTCCGCTCGGTCTTTCTCGTGCTGCCCTGTTTCGGCGTCATCCTCGCGCAGCGCAAGCCGGATCTGCTGCGCACGCAAAACCCGGTGAGCCATCTTATCCGCGGCATCGTCGGCCTCGCCTGCATGCTGTGCGTGTTTTATTCCTTCAAATATCTGCCGCTTGCCGATGCCGTTGCCATCGGGTTTCTGGGCCCGACCTTCGCGACGCTCGCGGCGATGCTGCTGCTGCGCGAGAAGGCGGACTGGCATCGCTGGCTCGCCATCGTCGGCGGTCTCGCCGGGGTCTGCGTCATGTTGCAGCCGGGTGCGGCGCCGGTCAGCAAAATCGGTGTCGGCATCGCCTTGCTCGGCTCGGTGCTCTACGGCGTCACGATGGTCTGGGTGCGCAAGCTCGGACGCACGGAACCGGCACTGACGACGGTGTGGTTCTTCGGCTTGTTCGCTGCGACGGCGCTGGCGCTGGCTATGCCCTTTGTCTGGCGCACACCTTCGCTCGGCGATTGTTTCCAGCTCGTGATGACCGGGCTGTGCGCCTTTCTGGGTCAGTTATTCGTGACCAAGGCTTATCAATATGCACCGGCGGCCACGGTCAGTCCGTTCAACTATACGTCGCTGCTCTGGGCGATTCTGTTCGGCAACCTGTTCTGGCACGAACAGCCGACGCCGCAGATTCTGACCGGGGCCATGGTCGTGGTCGCGTCGGGGCTCGGCATGGCGCTGTATGAGGCCCGCCTACTCAAGCGGCAGAACGTTTAGCTGCCTGCATGGCGGCAGTCCTTGCCGCTGGCGGGCGGGTCAGCGCTGGGTAGCTTTTGCCGCTTGGCACGTGGCCTGTGGAAAAGTTCATTCAAAAACAAGCGATTGGTTTTTGGCACGGCTCTTGCTCTGAAACGGGAGAGTTGTGGCCTGCTTTGGTAGTGGGTCTTGAGCAAAGGAGTGCCCCATGAGCGTCTTTTCCGCCCTCAATGTCGCCGTGAACGGCCTTGATGCGCAATCGCGCGCCTTCGCGAACGTCTCCGATAATCTCGCCAATACCGAGACCATCGGCTACAAGCGCGTCGATACGAGCTTCCAGTCGCTCGTGACCCAATCGAACAGCAATGTCAACGATCCGGGCGGCGTGAGCGCCACGCCGATCTATCAGAACGGGCTGCAGGGCAATCTGACGCAGGTCGACAGCAGCACGTCGCTCGCCATTCAGGGCAACGGCTTCTTCGCGGTGCGTAAGGGTGTCGTTGATGCGACGGGTTCGACCAGCTTCAGCTCCGAAAATTTCTATACCCGCCGGGGTGACTACGCGCTCAGCAAGGACGGCTATCTCGTCAATGGCGCAGGCTATTACCTGACCGGCTATACGGTCGACTCGCTCGGGAACGTCGATACGGCTGACGTTTCGCCGATTAAAATCTCGGCGCTGCTCGACAATCCGGTCGCGACCAACAATATCACCTATGCCGCCAACCTGCCGGCGGGCGCGGCCTCGACCTATGTGTCTTCGACCTCGACGCTCAATCTTTATGACCAGGTCGGCACCAAGCACTCCATGACCTTCCAGTGGGCGACCAACGGTGCGGCCAATAGCGGCAAGTGGGATTTGACCATGGTGGTCAAGGACGGCAACGGCGGTTCCGGCGACCTGACGTTGCAGGTGCCGATCAATTTCGACACCAGCGGTTCGACCGCCGGTACGCTGTCGGCCTATGGCACTGGCGCCACGGCGGGCATTGTGGCGGGCACAGGTTATACGGTCGTCAATCCTTCGACCACGACCCCGGTTGGCAAGGCGACCATTACATTTGCGGCCAATTTCCCCGGCGCGGGTTCGCAGACCGTGACGCTCGATCTCGGCACCTATGGCGCGACCGGCGGCATCACGCAATTCGCCGATACCGATCTGCAGGTCACGACGCTGCAGCAGAACGGCATTCCGCGCGGTTCGTTCCAGTCGCTCGGCATCGACAAGAACGGCTTCGTCAGCCTCAATTACGATAACGGCTCGTCGAAAATCTTCTATCAGATCCCGATCGTGCAGTTCTATTCGCCGAACAATCTGCAGCGCGCCGAAGGCAACGCCTTCTCGCAGACCATCGACAGCGGCACGCCGCGTTACAGCTCGTCGGGCAAGCTCGGGGCGGGCAATATCACCGGCAACGCGCTCGAATCGTCGAATGTCGATATCGCGAGCGAGTTCTCGAAGATGATCACCTACCAGCGCACTTATTCCGCCAACGCCCGCGTCATCAGCACGGGCAGCAGCATGCTGGAAGAAATCATCAATGTGGTGCGGTAAGACCGGCGGTTAGGACGGAGACGCGGCGATGTCGCTCGATACAGCTCTCAGCGGTGCGCTTACTTCGCTCAAGACGGTGCAGCAGCAGATCTCGCTCGTCTCCAACAATATCAACAACGCCAATACGCCGGGCTATACCAAGAAAACAGCGAACCTCGCGCCGGTCGGCGACGGCGTCAATCTCGTCGGCGTCAAGATCAGCGACTATGCCCGCGCCAGCGACGCGACGCTGCTCAAGCAGCTCAACGCCGCTTCCGCCGAGAACGGGATGAAATCGGCCCAGAACCAGTATCTGAGCCAGATTCAGGACATGTTCGGCGCGAGCAGCGATACGGTCCAGCTCACCAACGACATCGAGAATTTCGCTTCCGCCTGGCGGCAGATGCAGGCCGAGCCCGAGAATAGCTCGCTGCAAAGCCAGGTGATCACGTCCGGCAACAGCTTCGCGTCCGACGTGCGGGCGCTCGCCGGCAAGATCGAGCAGCTCGACCGCGCGATCAGCGGCGACATCGCGACGTCCGTCACCGATCTCAACAATGCGCTGCAGGATGTGCAGAAGCAGAACGCCAATATCGCGCAGGCGCTGGCGAGCGGCGTCCCGACGGGCGATTATGAAGACCAGCGCGACGTGGCGCTGCAGAAGATCGCGCAATATGTCGATATCCGGGTGCAGCAGCGCGCGAACGGTCAGGTCGCGATCTATACGCCCTATGGCTATGGGTTGCTCGACGGGCAGGCGCAGCAGTTCAGTTTTTCCGGCAACAGCATCACGCTGTCCGGCAGCACGACGGTCGTCAACAACAACCTGCTCGGCGGCAAGCTCGAAGCGCTGACCGCGATGCGCAGCGACAGTTCGCCCGCGGCGGCCGACCCTGATCCGACGAAAGAGGTCATCCGCAAATTACGCGACCAACTCGACACGCTGGTCGGCGGCTTCGTCAATGCGACGACGTCGCCCGACAGTTTCGCGCAGGCTTATAATGGTGCGACTGCCGCGACCGGCGAGCTTAATACCGGCTTTTTCACCGGCACCAACCGGGCGACTTTTGCCGTCAATGCAAGCCTGCTCAACGGCAGCGCGACGGTCAAGCAACTCGCCGCCGCGACTGTGGCCACGGCGATGGGCGACGGCACACGCAGCTTCACCGCCTATGGCCAGACGACCAATAATCTCAGCTATACCGGCTATGCGCAGGAAATCATCGCCACCTGGCAGAGCGGTGCAAGCCGCGCCAGCGACGAGGCCAAAACGGCGCAGAGCCAGAGCGATTATTTCCAAAAGCTCTTCACCGACCAGTCGGCGGTCAATGTCGATGAAGAACTGATCAATCTGCAGACCCTGCAGCGCTCCTATCAGGCGGCGGCGCGGCTGGTCAGCGTGGTGCAGCAGATGAACGATGCGGTCATGAGCATGGTGCGGTAAAATGATTTCAGGCGTCAGCAATCTCAGTATCATGAACCTGATCACCAACGGGCTCAATAACGGGCAGCAGACCATGGCTGACCTGACGCAGCAACTCGCGACCGGGCTCAAATCCACCAATCTGACCGACTATTCGGCCTATGAATCGCGGACGCTGATTAACAGCCGCAACTTGCAGGATAAGGCGACGAGCTATATCGGCGCCATCAACAGCGTCAAGCCGCGGCTCGATATGTATGAAAATTCGCTCGGCGCCATCGAGAAGCTGATTTCAACGACGCAGAGCACGATCACGAACACGCAGAACGCCCAAGCCGCGACCGAACAGGGGGTGGGGGCGCAGATCGGCGGCACCATCGACCAGATCGCCTATTACCTCAACCAGAAGCTCGGCGACCGCTTTATCTTCGCCGGCACGCGCTATACGACCAAACCGATCGGCGACATCAAGACATTGACCAATCCGCCGGCCGAGACCTTTCCGGCGACGAGCCCCACTTTGCCGCCCTATGACGCCGCAGCACCGGGCAGCGACGCGCGGGCCTATACCAAGGACAATGTCGCGATCGACGACAGCCTATCGCTGACTTACGGCATTCCCAGTACCAACTCCGCCATCCAGAACCTGATGCAGGGCATGCGCTATGCCTATGCCGCGACGCAGGACAGCGCCAATTACAATAACTATATGGCGCAGGCGCAGACCTATCTTAAAACCGCGCTTGACGGCGTGCGCGCGCTGCGCGCCGAGGTGGCGGGCAACCAGAAGATCTTGTCCAACACCAAGGATGGGCAGAATACGACGATCGATCTGCTGCAAACCCAGATCGATCAAATCAATAAGGCCGACGTTAACGATGTCTCAGTCAAGATCAATGCTTATAATACGCAGCTGCAGGCGTCCTATGCCGCTTCGGCGAAATTGATCAATTTGTCTATCTTGAATTATATTTGATTCGGCCCGCCGCTTAGGAGAAGCGCATGTACCAGATTCCCGACCTCGATCCCGTCGCCATTCGTTATGCCGCCGCGCTGCGCGGCGTGGTGCCGCCGCCGCCGGAGGCGCCGTGCCGTATGGTGCGGCTCGGTCCGGTCGATATCGCGCAGGCGCTGTGCCTGGCGGCGAGCAACCCGGACAGCAGTTTCACCTATATCATGCCCGATGCAATGCGCGCGCTTGCGGCGCAGCAGCGCGCGCAACAGCTGCGCCAGGGCAATTGCCGTTTCGTGACGCAGGACGAATTGCCCGCGGGTCAGGCCGATATTTTCTGCGCCGATCTCGGCAAGCAGACGGATGCGGCGACGCTCGCCAACGCGCAGGCGCTGGCGCAACAAATCGTGGCGCCCGGCGGGATGTTTGTCTGCCGCTATGCGCCATTCCCGGCGCAATGCGATGCGCTGCAGTTCATGGTCACTGAATTCGCCGCCGAAACACCGGCAGAGCAGCATATCGAATTGCTGC
Organism: Bdellovibrionales bacterium; assembly: GCA_039808825.1. Lineage (GTDB taxonomy): Bacteria > Pseudomonadota > Alphaproteobacteria > UBA9219 > RFNS01 > JAGOHT01. The sequence continues at coordinate 17,545 of JBDHTV010000014.1, forward strand.
ATGAGCTCAAACTGCTCGGGCACCTTTATCTCACGGCGCACCCGCTGGCCGCCGACGCGCTCGATCAGGCGCTCGGCGCGAAGAATCCCGCCGCCTTCTTTGCGCGTTACAACAGCGCCGGTGCGGCCATGTCGCACGCGGTCGGCATGATCGCGACGATGGCGCCCGCCGGGTTCGATTTTGTCGGCGATGCGCAGATCCAGTCGAATTACCTGGAAATGATGGTGCCAAAGGTTGCGCAGGATGTACTTTATAATCTGCGCGGCCATTTGCTGTACGAGGTCATCAAGGATTACGCGACGGCGCGGCCGGTGCGGACCGACATCTGGGTGCGGCAACCCGCGGCGATGAGCGGCGAACTGCCGGTCTTGTTCGGACCGTTTTATTACGGCCTTAGCGGCAGCAGCTGGCCCCTCCCGGCAACGGTGACGTTGCTGGAGCAGACGCTCGATCTCACGCCGCCGTTGTTTCAGCGCATCCTTGAATTGATGCGGCTGATGCCGCTCACGATCGGTGACGTGCTGGCGCATCCCGATTGTCAGGATTTTGCAGCGCAGGATACCGTGATGGCGATGCAAATGCTGGTGGCGTTCGGCATCGCCGCGCCGATGCGCGGCAGCTTCGCCGGGCTTGGGCAGGCCGATATGCATTATCCGCGTCTGGTCGGCGGCTATAACCAACAGCTGCAGCAGGAAGTGCTGCAAAGTGAAACCGTGCTGTTCGCTTCGCCGGTGGCGGGGCGGCCCTTGCAGCTGACATTGCAGGAGGCGCTGGTGTTGCAGGCCGTCGGCCGCGTCGGGCTCGCCGAATCTGCCGACGCGTTGATGACGGAGCTGCAGCGCGTGGCCAGCGACCCGGCCATTGCGCCCGCGGTTTTCCCGACTGCCGCACCACCCGCCGAAGATATGGCCGAGGCGATGATCAAGAACGTCTGCGACAAACAGATGTTGAGCTGGTACGCCTATGGCGTGCTTGACGCCGCTTGACCATATAAGATTAAACTTTTGGCAAAGTTTGCCGGTTATAGTGGCAGTTCCAGCGGTCTGCGCCTTCCGGGCAGGCTTTGGGGCGGTCGCTATTGGTCCGGAGTGTTTCCTGTGAG
>JBDHTV010000015.1:0-18117 GCA_039808825.1 Bdellovibrionales bacterium
CCGATGAAATCATCGCAGGTCAGATCGAGATGATTACCAGCCAGATAGAACGCGAAGCCCGAACCGGATAAATCCTGCACATAGGTTTGCTTGTAATAGGCGTCATAGCTGATCTTGAGCTGGCCGGGTTGCGGCGTGCCCGTCGTGATGCTGGTGAAGCCGAGACCCGTCAGATCAATCTTGTCGGTGCCCTTGACGAAGTCGGCGATGCGATCCATGCCAGACTGCGTGGAGTCGGTCAGGCTCGTGAATTTGAAGATGTCCGCGCCGTTGCCGCCGGTGAGCTGGTCGACGCCCGCGCCGCCGATGAGCGTATCGTTGCCGTCGTTGCCGAAGAGCAGGTCATTGCCGCCGTTCCCGGTCACGATATCGTCGAAGGCGGTGCCGGTCAGCAGGTCGTTATTATTATTTCCGGTGATGAGGGCCATGATGCACCTTGGGCGCGAGGAAGAGGCGCTCATTTATCCCGTTCGCGCCCCGGCTGGCAATCGAAAAGACATAAAACCAGGTGCGAATGGTACTTAATGACGCTGCGAAGAGGGCGGGGTGGGGCCATATTCGATGGCTTGCAGAACTTGTTGCTTGAGCGCCTCGTCCTTGAGCGCGGCGAAGCGCGTCAGAAAATCGATCAGGGCGAAAAGCTCGGAGGTCTCCGGTGTGGCGATGCGATCGGGCGGCGGTGCATTTTCGTAAGCGCGGCAGAGATCCGACAAGCATTGCCGCAGCAGGCGGGCGGCCTGATGCTGCTCGTGACTTTGGGCCTCTTCGCAGAGATAGTTGAGGCCGCTCAACAGGCGGTGAACGATATCGGATGGCTCGGTCATGGCTTGACGCTCCCAAGAAGCTTACGGCAGCTTCATCGCACGGCAGCGAAACAGAAATTAGCGCATGAAAAAATCCCCCGCTTGGGGGGGTTAATATTGAATCAGACCCAGCGTTATGGCTTTCGCGGTCGCGGCGGCCTGATTATGACAATTGAGCTTCTGGAAAATGCCGCTGAAGTGATCCTTGACCGTTTCGATGCTGATGCCGAGTATCTCGGCGATCTCCGCGCGGTTTTTACCGGCAGCGGCGAGCTGCAGAATAGCGCGCTGCCGGTCGGTTAGGCGCACAGGCGCGGCCGGCGCGGCAGGCGGGCTGGTGGCATCCAAGGCCATATAGGCCAGATGGAACTGATTGGCGAGCGCGTGCAACAGGCTTTGCTGATCGCGGTTTATGATCAGGTTCGGCGTATCGCTCGCGAAGCCGAAACCCATCACTTCACCGAGCGGCCCGTAAATCGAGAGCGAGACGCCGCTTTGCAGCCCGGCCTCCGCCGCTTCGAGCATCACGCGCTTTTCGCGCCGCGCCAGGGGCTCGGCCGTCATCACCTCCCGCCAAGCGAAGACGCCGCGCTGGCGCAGCGCGCGGCGATAGGTCGGGTCGGCTTCGAGATAATTATTGGCCAGATAATGCTTCATCCAGCTTTCGGGATAACTGCGGGCGATGCCATGATGCGGCCGTCCGTTCCATTGGGCGCTGCCACGCATCAGGCTATAGACGAATTTGTCGAAGCCCAGCTCGCCCAGCGTGCGGTTGAACAGTTCGACCAGCTCGGCTTGCGTGGCGCAGCGGTTGGACAGCTCGATAAAACGCATGAAGTCGATCAAGCCGCGCTCCGCAATCATAGGCAATAAAGGTAACTATAGGTTGAGCCGTGGTTGAAAGACAAGCAACCTCTTTTGGCGCGCGCCGCGACCAGCTCCTGCCTGCCGCGCGCGATGACGCTTACCAATGAGAAAGCCGGTTTTGCGCTTCCTTCCCGCCCGCGACTTATTGTATGCCAGCCCTGGTTGCCAGCCAGTTGACCATTTTGAGACAGGATCATGCCATGACTCACGCCATGCCCACCAGCCAGCGCGCATTCACGATCCTGATGGCGCTGCTCATGTCGATCATCGCCATTTCGATCGATGCGCTGCTGCCGGCGTTGGGAACGATCGGCGCCGCGTTCGGGGTCACCAACCCCAATCACGCACAATATATCATCAGCGCGCTGTTCATGGGCATGGCCCTCGGGCAGCTGTTGTGCGGGCCGCTGTCCGACGCGCTGGGGCGCAAGCCGGTGCTCTATGGCGGTTTCGCCTGCTATCTCGTGGGCACGGTCGTTTGCCTGCTGGCGCCGGATTTTAATGTGCTGCTGGCCGGTCGGTTCATTCAAGGGCTCGGCGTCGCCAGCCCTTATGTCTCGACGATGTCGATCGTGCGCGACCAATATAGCGGGCGGGACATGGCGCGGATCATGTCGATCATCATGATGATCTTCATCACCGTGCCGGCCATCGCACCGTCGCTCGGGCAGGGGATTCTGCTGCTGGGCGATTGGCGCGCGATCTTCATGCTGTATGTCGCCTATGCGTTGATCGTCGGCGGCTGGGTCGCGTTCCGGCTCAAGGAAACGCTGCCAGCGGAGCAGCGCATCCCGTTCCATGTCCATAACATCGTCAGCGGCTTTCGCGAAGTGATCGGCAATCGGGTCACGATGTGCTATATGGTCTGTATCGGCATCTGCTTCGGCAGCTTCATCGGCTATCTCAACGCTTCGCGCCAGATCTTTCAGGATCAGTTCGGTGTCGGCAAGCTGTTCACGGTCTATTTCGGCGGTCTGGCGCTGGTGTTCGGCGCGGCGTCGCTGCTCAATGCCCGCTTCGTCGCCAAGCTTGGCATGCATTATATCTGTTTCCGCTCGGTGATCAGTATCATCGTCGCCTCGGCGATTTTTCTCGCCGCGCATATGCTGGTCCATATTGAATTGTGGATGTTCCTTGCCTATGCCAGCGTGTTGTTCTTCGCCATCGGGCTGATGTTCGGCAATATGAACGCGATCGCAATGGAGCCGATGGAACATGTGGCCGGCATCGCTTCGGCGGTGATCGGGGCGGTGTCGTCGCTGATTTCGATGACGCTCGGCGGCGTGATCGGCCAGCTTTACAATAACTCGCTGGTGCCGATCGCAGCGGGCTTCCTGGTGCTCAACCTGCTGGCCTTTGCCATCATGCGCTATGCCGGACGCGGCAAAGTTCAGGCGGCGGCCAGCGTGTCGGCATAGGTCTGCACGGCATAGGGCGCGAGCGCCGTCAGATAATCGGTGAGCGTCACCAGCCCGACGCAGGGCAGCGCACCGCGCCGGGTGAAATGGCCGGTGGCAAGCCGTTCGGCAAGCAGGATGGCCGGAATGGTTGGGATATGCGGGCCATCGCCAGCGCGGGCGATGATGAACCAGCGGCGGCAATGCGGCTGCCCATCGCTGCCGGTGCCGGTCATGATCATATGCATGCCGCCCGCTGCCGTGCCGCAGCGGTTGAACCAATTGCTTGCCGCGAGCAGCGGTGCGGCGTAACGCGGCAGGTCGAGCGGTGCACCGAGCCGCACCAGCCATGACAGCGCCCAGAGGCCGAGATGGAGCGGGGCCAGTTCCAGTCCGGCGCTGAACCGGATATGCTGCAGGCCGAAATGTGCAGGCAGCAGATCAAGATCGGGGATGTCGCAATTCGCCATCCAGCGCGTGCCTAATTCGGGATAGGTCTGGCGATAAATATCCTGCCAGCCAAAGGCCGGTGTGCTGCAACCGGCAAAAGGCCGCAGCGGCTTGCCGACATAACTCATGATGCCCTGGGTGGTGGCGAGGCCGCGCTCGGCGCGCTGGCCGGGGCTGATGCCGTAACGCAGGCTGGCGATGGTCTCAAACTCATGACGATAGGCGGCGAGCACGGCGGAAGAGAGGCCGGGCACGGTGCTTGCGCCGCTGATGATGCTGACATCGCGCGCTTTGGCGGCGGCATCGAGCGCGGCAATGCCCGTGACGAAGGCGCGGCCATCGGCGAGATCGACATAGTGGCAGCCCTGCGCGACGCAGGCTTGGGCAACGCGATAATCGCTCTGCTGAAAGGGGCCGCAGGTATTGACGACCACGCTGGGCTGCAAGGCGGCGAGTTGCGCTGCGAGGCCGGTGTTGACGTCAAAGGCAACGCTGCGCGCGCCGGGTAGCCGGGCGGCCAGCGCTGCGGCTTTCGCGGCATCGCGTCCGGCGATGATGATCGGCAAGCCGCGCTGATGCAGCGCAATCGCGATACGCTTGCCGAAATTGCCGGCCCCGCCGAGGATCAGGATGGGTCCGGACATGCCAGTTCCGTCAGTGTGAAGCGGCCATAATAGGCGAAAGTGTCCCCGAACCAGGGGTGGCGCAGCCGTGTCGCCATGCTGAAGCTGTCGGAGTCCTCAGGCGTCTCTTCGGCGCTGGCGCGGCCAAGAATCCAATGGAGCGGCAGCGGCACGCGCATCCCCGCGATGCGCCAGACATAGCCGCGATGTTCGAGCATGACCTGCGTCCCATTCCAGCGATAGGCGCAGCGCCAGCCAAAGCCGAAGCGCATAAACTCGATCAGTTCGCTGCCGCCGACATATTCGAGCTGCGAGCGGAAACGCACCGGGGTGCGAGCGGGATAATGAAAGACGCGGTCGAACACAAAGGCCTTCCCATCCGTGCCGTTGGCGAAACGTACGGTCACCGGCACGGCCTTGCCGCTATAAGGCACCAGCATCCCGGTCAGGCGCGCGATAAGGCTGACGAACCATGAGACGGTGATATCCAGTTCGCCTTTGACGATGCTATAGTCGGCGGTATGGGCGCGCACGGCATAATGGCGGCGCATGACAGGCGACAGCCGCGCCCAGTCCGTGCCGAAGACGGCAGCGAAGATCGGGGCGGGAACAGGTTCGGCGGGGAACGCGGATGGCATATCTGATCTTAAAATGGCTGCATATCCTGAGCGCTACCATACTCTTCGGCACAGGAATTGGCAGCGCTTTTTATCTGTTCATGGCGAACCGCACGCGCGACGTCGCCGCGATTGCCTTCGCGGTCCGGCATGTCGTGCTAGCGGACTGGTTGTTCACCACGCCAGCCGTCATCCTGCAATTGCTGACCGGGCTCGGGCTTGTTCATGTCACGGGTTATAGTTTGGGCGATTTCTGGGTCGTGGGCGGACTCGGGCTTTATCTGTTTGCCGGAGCCTGCTGGGTGCCGGTCGTGTTCATGCAGATCCGGATGCGGCGGCTGGCGGATGCCGCGCTGCAGAGCGGCACACCGCTGGCGGCGGATTACTGGCGGCTCGCGCGGCGCTGGGTCGTGCTCGGCGCGCTTGCCTTTCCGGCCATCGTCGCCGTGTTCTATCTCATGATTTTCAAACCGACACTTTAAGTTTAAGCGCGGCGATGGTTTGCGCACATTGATGTATGCCCGCGCAACCAGTTGTGTATGCAGCGCATAATTACACACGAATGTATGGTAACAAATTAGGACAAAATTTATCGAACAAGCGCATGAATCGGACTGTTCAAGTTCCTATTCAGCCAGCGGAGGATCTGCCTATGCTGTCGAGACAATTTGAGCCCTGTATCAATATTCTGTTGATTGAAGATACGCTCGGCGATGTGGCCTTGCTGCATCTGGCGTTGGGCATTCCCGATAATCGCTATTATCAGATCGCGCGCGTGCCTGACATGGCGGGGGCGCTGTCGGCCTTGCGGGCACAGCCCTTCGATATCGCGCTGCTGGATTTGTTCCTGCCCGATACCGACGGGCTCGAGGGCCTATATACGCTTATGGCGCAGGCGCCCGGGATGCCCGTGCTGCTGTTGAGCGGGCGCGACGATGAGGCGCTGGCGGCACAGGCAATCGAGCGCGGGGCCCAGGACTATCTGATGAAAGACAAGATCAACGGCGCGATGCTCAAGCGCAGCATCCGCCACGCCATTCAGCGCAAGCAGCATGAAGCTGTCATGACGTATCGGGCGCATTTCGATCCGCTCACGGGGCTGCCGAACCGCGAATATTTCAGACAAAGGCTGGAGCTGGCATTGCAGCGGCAGCAACGATCGGGGCAAGAGGTTGGCCTGATGCTGCTCGACCTCAACGGGTTCAAGGACGTGAACGACCGGTTCGGCCATGCTGCCGGGGATGCGCTGCTCAAGCAGGTTGGCCGCCGTTTGTCGGAATGTATCAGGCCCTATGATCTTGCGGCCAGGTTGGGCGGCGATGAGTTTGTCCTGCTGATTGAAGGCGGGGCGTTCCGTCGACACTATGCCAGTCTGGCCCGCAAGCTGGTCGAGCATATTACGCGGCCGGTGCCTGTGCGGGACAAGCAAATCGCGGTTGGGGTCAGCATCGGGGTGGCCTGTTGCGACAACACCTATCCGGTTTTGCCCGATCGTTTGCTGGCGCAGGCCGATGAAGCGATGTATTGCGCCAAAAGCTGCCGTCAAAGCGACTATCGGCTTTATGGCCAGACGGACCACGCGCCGCGGGTCGGTGAGATCGAGGCGCTGGCGGGTTGGGGCGATACGGCCATGTTGGTGGGTTCTCCGAGTTAGCGCAATGGTTCCTTGAGGGTTTCCTTGAGGAAGGCGCGGAACTCTGCCCAGGATTCCTTGTCGGCGGCGGCGTTATAAGCCGCGCCTTGGCTGTTGTCGCTGCCCGCCGCCGGATTGGTGAAGGCGTGTACCGCGCCGGGATAAGCGACGAAACGCAGATCGGCCTGTGCCACCGCCATTTCCTGCTTGAAGGCTGCGACCTCGGCGGGCGGCACGAAGGGGTCATCCGCGCCATGCATCACGAGGACCGGGCCTTTGATATCGCCGGCATTGGCGGGCATGGGCGCGTCGAGGCCGCCATGGAAGCTCGCCGTGCCGGCGAGCGGCACGCCGCTGCGCGCCAGCTCAAGCGCGGTGGTGCCGCCGAAGCAATAGCCCATCACCAGGATTTTACGGCCCGTGGTCTGGGCCATGCCATGCAGCGTGTCATAGGCGGCGCGGACGCGCTGGCGCAGCAAGGGGCGGTCGGCCTTGTAATGCGTCGCGAGCTTGCCCGCGGCTGCGGCATTCGCGGGGCGCACGCCCTTGCCATAAATATCGGCGGCGAAGGCGACATAACCGGCGCGGGCCAGCTGGTCGGCCTTCTGGCGGGTAAAGTCGCCGAGGCCCATCCAGTCATGGATGATCAAAATACCGGGGCGCGGCTTGATCGCGGCGTCGTCATAGGCGACATAGCCCGTCATCACTGTGCCGCTCTTGTCCTGATAGGTCACCTCTTCGCCTTTCAGCGCGGCGAAGGCGGGCAGGGGCAGCAGGCAGAGTGCCAGCAATACAGAGCGGGTCAGGATACGCATGATGGAACTCCGATAAACGGGCGGTCATGCCAGTTTAGCGCGGCCATATTGCCGCGGCCAGTCGAATTCCGCGCCGAGCTGTTGCGCGCCGCGCGCCGCCCAATAAGGGTCGCGCAACATCGCGCGGGCGAGGAAGATCGCATCGGCGTCGCCGTTCGCGATGATCGCTTCGGCCTGCACGGCTTCGGTAATCAGCCCGACCGCGCCGGTCGCGATACCGGTTTCCCGGCGAATGGCGGCGGCGAAGGGCACCTGATAGCCCGGTTGGTTGGGGATTTGCGCGCCGGGCGCGAGCCCGCCGCTTGAACAATCGATCAAATCGACGCCCAGTTTTTTGAGGTCGGCGGCATAAGCGATGGACTGCGTGATATCCCAGCCGCCGTCGAGCCAGTCGCTCGCCGAAATCCGGACAAAGAGCGGCAACTGTTGCGGCCACACGGCACGCACCGCCGCCGCGACCGCGAGCGGGAAGCGCATACGGTTGGCGAGGCTGCCGCCATAGCGGTCGGTGCGGCGGTTGCTGAGCGGCGAGAGGAATTCATGCAGCAAATAGCCGTGCGCGCTATGAATTTCCGCAACCTTGAAGCCTGCAGCCAGCGCGCGTTGCGCCGCCGCGACGAAAGCGGCGATGATGTTGTCCAATGCGGCTTCGTCAAGCTCGGTCGGCACGGTCGATGCCGCGTCGAACGCCACGGGGCTCGGCCCGAGCGGTTGCCAGCCATGGGGGCTGCCCGGCGGCAAGGGTGCGCCGCCGAGCCACGGCAGATTGGTCGAAGCCTTGCGTCCGGCATGGGCGAGCTGAATGGCGGGTACGGCCCCTTGCGCCGCGATGAAGGCGGCGATGCGTTCGAACGCGGCCTGTTGTGTTGCGTTCCAAAGGCCGAGATCGCCATAGGAGATCCGGCCTTCCGGCACCACGGCGGTCGCTTCCGCCATCACGAGGCCCGCGCCGCCGACGGCGCGGCTGCCGAGATGGACGAGGTGCCAATCGGTCGGCACGCCGTCGGTTGCCGAATATTGGCACATCGGCGAGACCCAGGCGCGGTTGCGGATGGTCAGATCGCGCAGTTGCAAGGGGCGGAAAAGCTGGCTCATGGGGAAATCTTTCTCAGGTTTATATGAGCAATATAGGTGGTGACGGCGGGTTGCCAAGCGGCTAAGACGCCACGCTGGGCGGTTGCAGCACGGCTGTGAGTTTTGCCTGATCAAGCTGGTCTTCCGCGCGCGCGACGACGATGGTCGCGACGGCGTTGCCGATCAGGTTGGTCAGCGCGCGACATTCCGACATGAAACGGTCGATCCCGAGAATGAGCGCGATGCCCGCGACGGGAATGCCGGGCACGGTCATCAGCGTGGCCGCAAGCGTGACGAAGCCCGCGCCGGTCACCCCCGCCGCACCTTTGGAGCTGATCATGGCGACGAGGAGCAGACCAAGCTGGTCGGCAAGTGGCACATGGCTGTTGGTCGCCTGGGCGATGAAGAGCGCGGCCAGCGTCATATAAATATTGGTGCCGTCGAGATTGAAGGAATAGCCGAGCGGCACGGTGAGGCCGACGACCGGGCGGGCGCAGCCCGCCTGTTCCAGCTTGTGCATCAGATTGGGCAAGGCGGCTTCCGACGAGCTGGTGCCGAGCACGAGCAGCAGCTCATCCTTCAGGTAGCGGATCAGGCGCAGGATGGAAAAGCCATTGCAGCGCGCGACCGCGCCAAGGATGACGAGAATGAAAAACAAAGCGGTGGCGTAGAAGGTGCCGACCAGCGCGACGAGATTGGCGAGCGTGCCGATGCCGTATTTGCCGATGGTGAAGGCCATGGCGCCGAACGCGCCGATGGGCGCGGCGCGCATCAGCAACGCCACGAGCTTAAAGACGGCAGCGTTGGCGGATTGCAGCAATTCCAGCAGCGGGCGGGCCGGTTCGCCGGTCAGCAGCAAGGCGCAACCGAAGGTCACGGCGAGAAACAGCACCGGCAGAATCTCGCCGCTCGCGAAAGCGCCGACAAAGCTGGTCGGGATGATGTTGAGCAAAAAGCCGGTCAGCGTCTGGTCATGCGCGGCGACGGCATAATCCTTGACCGTGCCGTTATCCAGCGTCGCGGGATCGATATTGAGTCCGGCGCCTGGCTGCAGCAGATTGGCGGCGATCAGGCCGACAAAGAGCGCCAGCGTCGAGAACACCAGAAAATAGAGCATGGCCTTGAGCCCGACGCGGCCGAAGCCGCCGAGACCGTGGCTGCCCGCGATGCCGGTCGCGACGGTCAGGAAGATGACGGGGGCAATGATCATTTTGATGAGTTTAATGAAGGCGTCGCCGACCGGCTTCATTGCGACGGCGGTTTCCGGCGCAGAGAGGCCGAGCAGGACGCCCATGGCGATGGCGGCGAGCACCTGCACATAGAGCAGGCGATGGAGACGCAGGCTGCGCGGTACAGGGGTGGTCATGCGGCGGACTCCAGGGCCAGCAGCCGGACCCATTGCGTGGCGCGGTCGGTCCAGCGGTAATGGGTTTGATAATAATCTACCTGTTCGCGTAATTTTGCTTCCCATTTTTCCGGGTGCGCCAGACGGTCGGCGATAAGCGGGGCGGTCGCGGCGGCAAAGGCGGCGTGGTCGAAAGGCTGAGTGAATAAATCGGGGTCATCGGCGGCGGCGATGGGGCAGAGTTGCGCGAAGCCGTGCGCGCTTTCCGGCAGGGCGGCGCGCGCGGTCGCGAGCAGGGTCAGGCCGCTCACAGCGGCATCGAGCAGCGCGATGCAGGAGGTCTCCGGATAAGGGTTGGGGGCGAGGAAGAAGCTCGCCTGTTCGAGCAGCGGCGCCAGTTGCGGCTGTCCGACCATGCCGAGATGCGTGACGCCAGGCAAAGCGCGCAGCTGGCCCGCAAAGGCGGCATTGACGGCGGCATCGCGGCCCAGCGCGGGATTGGCAAAAATCTGCAGCTCCAGTTCCGGCTGCGCTGCCTGCAGCAGCGGCCACAGCGCGGGCAGATGAAGAAGGCCGCGCGGGGTCGCGCCGACATAGACCGCGCGCGGTTTCTTATCCTGCGTAATGCGGCGTTCGGGCGGGAAGAGCGCGGCAAGGCGCGGATTGACGGCGTTACGAATGACGTGGGCGCGCTGGTGCGGCAACAAGGTGGGCTGGTTGATGCGGGCCTGCCAGTCGCTGACGAAAACGATGTGGCGGAAATGCGCGCTCTGCGGCACGAGATTGAGGCCGAAGCGGCTTTCATGCATCCAGGCCAGCAACGGCTTGCGCGTCGCTTCAGCGACATGCGCGACGAGCCACTCCGTCCAGCGGCCGCAAAAGACGAACGCGTCATAAGCAGGATTGCGACGTTCGGCCTCCAGCGCCTCCAGCGGCAAGGACGGCACGCCATGCGCGCTGGCTGGAGCCGTGACCTTGTTGAAGATGGTGCAGGCGTGACCAGCAGCGACGAGCGCGCGGGTGAGAAAGCACAGAGCGGTCGTGGTGCCGCCGAGCGGCTGGTCGGCGTCGGGCCGGTCTACCGTATAATCGTAAGCAATATCGATAAAAGCCAGATGCATCCGCAGCCTGATTTCTGTCCGGCGATAATCGTATGGGCTGCAAGCGGCGCAGGCAAAGCAAATTTACCAATTTGGCGGCAAACAAAGATGTGCTTGCTTTTCGGCAAGATAAGCCGCTATAGCTGCTGCGCGTTTTAACGCTTCTTTGGTTTGCGCCGTACATTTGGCGCAATCGGTCGGCCAAAATACCAGGCTGTACCCGTGCTTGGCGTCTCACTTCGACTGCCTTTCCTTCATCGCAAGCGTTTCCAGAAATCCGGCCCAGCTGTTTGCTGGACGGGTTTTTATGCTGTTCCGGCCGACGCTGTGTCGTCCGGGCGGCGGCGCATTGTTTTGAACCAAAGCAGGAAAATGATGACCATTTGTTTTACCGACCTCAATCTCGCGCCGAAATTGCTGCAGGCCTTGCAGCGGGTGCAATTCACCACGCCGACGCCCGTGCAGGCCGCGACTATCCCCGCCGCGCTCGAAGGGCGCGACGTGCTCGGCTCGGCCCAGACCGGTACCGGCAAGACCGCCGCGTTCGGTATTCCCGTTATCCAGCATCTCATGCAGCAGCCCGAAGCGATGGCGCTGATCATGACGCCGACGCGCGAACTCGCGGGGCAGGTGCTGGCCGCGATCCAGCAATTCAACCCGTCGCCGGATATCCGCACGGCGCTGCTGATCGGCGGCGAGCCGATGCCGCGCCAGTGGCGGCAGCTGCAACGCAATCCGCGCCTGATCATCGGCACGCCGGGGCGCATCAACGACCATCTCGCGCGCGGCACGCTCAAGCTCGGCGCGGTGCAGATCCTCGTGCTCGACGAAACCGACCGGATGCTCGATATGGGCTTCGGCGTGCAGATCGACGAAGTGCTGACCCATATACCGCAACAGCGCCAGACCTTGCTGTTTTCGGCGACCTTACCGCCCGCCATCGTCAAGCTCGCCGGCAAATATCAGCGCGACCCGCTGCGCGTCGCGGTCGGTTCGGTCACCGCCCCTGCCGCCAAAGTGAAGCAGGAGCATGTCAAGCTCACTGAAGCCGAGAAATATCCGGCGCTGATCGACCAGCTCACGCAACGCGACGGCTCCATCATCGTCTTCGTCAAAACCAAGTGGGGCGCGGACCGGCTCGCCGACAAGCTCGCCAAGGAAGATCATAAAGCCACCGCGATTCACGGCGGGCTGCAACAGCGCAAGCGCGACCGCGTCATCCAGCAGTTCCGCGATGCGGAGTTCCGCATTCTCGTCGCGACCGACGTCGCGGCGCGCGGGCTCGATATCCCGCATATCGCGCATGTCATCAATTTTGACCCGCCGCAGTGCCCGGAAGATTATATCCATCGCATCGGACGCACGGCGCGCGCCGGGGCGGATGGCGCGGCCGTCAATCTCATGACGCCCGGCGACGCCGACAAATGGCGTGCCGTCGAACGGTTGCTGCATGGCGATAGCGCGCAGGACAATAAGCCAGCGGGCCAGCGCGGCGGACGCAAGAGTGCACCATGGAAGAAGCAGGGCCGCGGCGGAGCCGACGCCAAGGACGGCAAGCCGCGCAATCCGTTCCATGCCGCGCGCAGCAAGGCGGCGCACAAGCAGGCCGGCAAAAATCAGGCCGGCAAACCCGCCGGGCATAAGTCAGGCGAGCAAAAATCAGGCGGGCATAAGCCAGCCGCGCATAAATCCGCCGGTCACAAGGCGGCTTAATCGGCGGGCGCCAGCAGTTCGGTTGCGATATGCTGGCGCAGCAGCCGTAAGGCCGCGTCAAACACGGCCGGAGCTTCCGGGCCGGTCGCCTGGGCCGGGTCCGGGATGCTCCAGTGCAGCCGGCGCGGGCTGCCGGCAAAATAGGGGCACACCTCGCCCGCCGCATGATCGCACACGGTGATGACCAGGGCGAAGGGCTGTCCGGCAAAGCGGTCCCAGGATTTGCTGCTTGGGGCGGGGCAGGGCATACCGGCACGCGCCAACGCGGCCAAGGCTTCGGGATGCACCGTGCCGGTCGGGCGGCTGCCCGCGCTGACGGCATGATAACGCCCGCCGCCCAGCGCGTTGATCAGCGCTTCCGCCATGATGGAACGGCAGGAATTGCCGGTGCAAAGGACAAGGACGGGTTCGGTCATAGGATTGCCTTTAGCATGGCGCGGCACTGTTGTCAGCAGCCGGCGCGGACGCTAGGTTAGGCAATTCCCGTCCGTCATAGGCCCGCCATGTATCAACATTCCGAATTTTCCAATTTCAACGTCGTCGATCATCCGCTGATCCTCAACAAGCTGACCCAGATGCGCGAAAGCTCCTGCGCCGCCTTTGGTTTCCGCACGCTGCTGCGCGAGATATCGATGTTGATCGGGTACGAGATCACGCGCGGTATGGCGCTGACCAAACGCCCGATCATGACGCCGCTCGCCGCGACGATGGCGCCGACGCTTGCCGATCCGCCGCCCTGTATCGTGCCGGTGCTGCGCGCCGGGCTCGGCATGGCGGAGGGGCTGCTCGATCTGATGCCCACCGCGCAGGTCGGGCATATCGGGCTTTATCGCGACCATGACAGCAAGCGCCCGGTCGAATATCTCAACCGGCTGCCGAAAAATCAGGGGCAATGGTTCTTCGTCACCGACCCGATGCTCGCCACGGGCAATTCGCTCGTTCATGCCTGCGCCGTGTTGCGCCAGCATGGGGTGGAGCCGGGCAAGATCCGGGTGATGAGTCTTGTCGCGGTGCCCGAAGGCTTGCGCAATTTCTTCGGCCAATATCCGGATATCCGGGTCTATGGCGCGGCGCTCGATGACCGGCTCGATGAAAACGCCTATATTGTGCCGGGGCTCGGTGATGCGGGCGACCGCATGTTTGGAACGCTGTGAGTTTTATGCTCCCTCAAACGCCGGGCGCATTGCTCCGCAATGCTTGGCTTCGCGCGCATAAGCGCGCGGGCCCTTATTAAGGCACTCACGTGCCGTGCGGCTGGGGGCCCCTCAGTCGCTTGAAATCGGTGAAGAACGGATTTCAAGCGACTTCGGAAAACAAAGATTTCTTGGAGGTTGTATGAACCAAATAACAAATGATGCGAAATTCATGGCTATGGCGGTTGCCGAGGCGCGCAAAGGCATAGCGAGCGGCGGCATTCCCATCGGCTCCGTGCTGGTGCGCGGTGGGCAGCTCGTCGGGGCGGGTCATAATCAGCGTGTGCAGCAGCTTGACCCCATTTTGCATGGCGAGATGGATGCGCTGCGCAATGCCGGGCGGCAGCGCACTTATAAAGACACGGTGATTTACACGACCTTGTCGCCCTGCATGATGTGCAGCGGCACGATCGTGCAATTCGGGATTCCGCGCGTCGTCATCGGCGAAAACAAGACCTTCGGCGGGAACGAAGAATTTCTGCGGTCGCGCGGTATCGAGGTCGTGGTGCTGAACGACCCGGACTGCATCGCGATGATGGAGCATTTCATCAAGACGCAGCCGCAGCTGTGGAACGAAGACATCATGGTAGATTAAGTGGCGGCGCGACAGCCGGCGCTGTTCCTGCCCCATGGGGCAGGGCCGTGCTTTTTCATGGATTGGGATCCACCCGATGTATGGACCAAGATGGCGGCGTTTCTGCACAGCATCGCCGCGACGCTGCCGCAGTTGCCGCGCGCCATCGTCGTGGTTTCCGGGCATTGGGAAGAGCAGGCTTTCACGGCGCAGCGTACGCCGCAGCCTGCGCTGATTTATGATTATGGTGGTTTCCCGCCGCATACCTATCAAATTCAGTATCCGGCGCCGGGCGCGCCGGAGCTGGCGCTGGAGGTGATGGCGCGGTTGCAGGCGGCGGGGTTGCCCACGGCAGGCGAGGCGCACCGCGGCTATGACCACGGCGTGTTCATTCCGCTCAAGCTGGTTTTTCCCGCGGCGCGGATTCCCATCATGCAGCTGTCGCTGATGCGTGATCTCGATCCGGCGCGGCATATTGCGGCGGGCGCGGCGCTCGCCGCGTTGCGCGACGACAATGTACTGGTCATCGGTAGCGGCATGAGCTTTCACAATATGCGGCATTTCATGCGTGGCGCGCCGGTGGTAGCGGGCGCACCATTTGCCGATTGGCTCACGGCGGCGGTCGGCCTCGCCGATCTGGACCAGCGTGCGGCAGAACTCGCGCGTTGGGCGCAGGCACCGGGCGGGCGCGAAGCCCATCCGCGCGCCGAACATTTGTTGCCGCTCATGGTCGTGGCGGGGGCCGGGGGCAGCGATGCGGGCCGGGAAATTTTCCGCGATACGGTGATGAATGCGGTGCTGACGGCTTACCGGTTCGGGTGATTATTCCGCCCCGACGACGCGGTTGCGGCCATCCTGCTTCGCGATATAGAGCGCTTCGTCGGCACGATGCAGCAGCGCATCGATATCGCCGTCGCTCGGCTGCAGCACGGCGACGCCGATGCTGACGGTGCAGGTGATGGTCTTGCCGTTGAAAGTCACGCTGCTGTCCGCGATGCTCTGGCGCAGGCGGTTCGCGACCTCGACCGCTGCTTTCAATTCCGTTTCCGGCATCAGCACCGCGAATTCCTCGCCGCCGAGGCGGCCGATGGCGTCGGTGTTGCGCAGGCAGCTCACGGCGGTGCGCACGAGATGCTGCAGCACGAGATCGCCGCCGGCATGGCCATAGGTGTCGTTGATCGGCTTGAAATGGTCGATATCGAGCATCATGACGCAAAGCGGGCGCGCGAAGCGGCGGGCGCGGCGCAGTTCCTGCTCGCCGCGGGCAATGAAATAGCGGCGGTTATTGATGCCGGTCAGCGGGTCGGTGCTGGCCTGCTGGAACAGTTCGGCCTCCAGCTGCTTGCGCGCCGAAATATCATTAAGCGCGAGCAGCACGGCGGGCTGGCCGCTATAGTCGATCGTGATCGCGGCAATCTCGGCGAGGAATTCGCGCCCACCGATGGCGCGCAGATGAATCTCAAGCTCGCGCAGCTCCTTGATGGCGGCGAGCATGGTCAGGAAATCGTCGCGGTCTTCCGGATTGCAGAAGTAATCGAAGATGCGGCTCTTGAGCAGCGCGTTGGCGCTCTGGCCGAGCAGCAGACAGGCCTTGCGGTTGGCGAAGAGCGCCTGCCCGTCCGGCTGGCGCGCGATCAGCACGGGATAGGGCAGGACTTCAAGAATGGCGCGCAGCCGTTGTTCGCTCGCCAGCAATTGCTGCTCCACCAGCATCTGGTCGCTGATGTCGAAAGCATGCCATTCGACCGCGGGCTGGCCCTCCCAGAGAATCTTGCGCTCGGTTAAAGCGAGCCAGATTTCGTGCCCGTCGCAGCGCAACATGCGCAGTCGGGTAATCCCGGTATTGCCCTTGCCGCGCAGCAACGCATCATAACGGGCCTCGAAGGTTGCCCAGCTTTCGGTGGGGATCAGCGGGCGGATGAGCGGCAGGGCGAGAAATTCCTTCGCCGTGCGATAGCCGAACAGCTGGGCGAAAGCCTTGTTGGCGAAGAGCGGGCGGTAATTGCGATGCACAAAGACGCCGTGCAGCGCATCCTCGATCATGGCGCGATGATCGCAATCGGGCTTTTCAGCCGGTTTAGCTACCGGCTTCTCGGCAGGAGGCTGGCGCTTCATGCCGCCCTCCGCCGCCGCGGGGTCGGGCCGTCGCGGTCGAAGAGCAATGCGAGTTGTTCCATGATGGTGCCGCCGAGTTGCTCGGCATCTGACAAGGTCACGGCGCGGCGATAATAGCGCGTGACATCGTGGCCGATGCCGATGGCGAGCAGCTCCGTCTTGCGGCTCTGCTCGATCCATTCGATCACGCTGCGCAAATGCTGTTCGAGATAGTTGCTCGGGTTGGTCGAAAGCGTGGCATCGTCAACCGGCGCGCCGTCGGAGATGACCATCAGGATTTTGCGCGACTCGCGACGTTGCAGCAATCGCTGCTGCGCCCAGAGCAGCGCCTCGCCGTCGATATTTTCCTTGAGCAGACCTTCGCGCAGCATCAGGCCGAGATTTTGCCGGCCGCGCCGCCAGGGCTGGTCGGCGGATTTGTAGATGATATGGCGCAGGTCGTTGAGACGGCCGGGACGCGCGATTTTACCGGATTTGATCCAGGCGTCGCGGCTCTGCCCGCCCTTCCAGGCGCGCGTGGTGAAGCCGAGAATCTCGACCTTGACACCACAGCGTTCGAGCGTACGGGCGAGAATGTCGGCGCTCATCGCCGCGAGCGTGATCGGGCGGCCGCGCATCGAGCCGGAATTGTCGAGCAGCAGCGTCACGATGGTATCGCGGAACGGGATGTCGCGCTCCATCTTGAAGGAGAGCGGCACGGTCGGGTTGGCGACGACGCGGGCGAGACGCGCGGTATCGAGCCAGCCTTCCTCGAGGTCGAAATCCCAGGCGCGCTGCTGCTGGGCGAGCAGCCGGCGCTGGAAACGGTTGGCGAGACGCGTGATCATGCCGAGGTAGGGGCGCACCTGCTGGTCGAGCATATGGCGCAGGCGTGTCAGCTCCTCCGGCGCGCAGAGCGCATCGGCGGGCACAATCTCATCGAACGCGTCGGTGAAAACTTGATAGGAGATGGTCGGGCCGTCGCCATCCGGGTCGTTGCGCGGCCAGCTGCTCGTGCTGCTGCTGGTTTCGCCGTCCGGCTGCTCTTCGCTCGACTCGATCGCTTCGGTCGCTTCCATCGCGCTGCTGGCGGCGGTGTCAGCGGGCTGTTGGCCGTCCGTTTCCGCGGCGCCCGCTTCCCCGGCTTCCTCATCCACGCTGTTCGGTTCCTCGTTCGGCGCCGGGGCGTTGGCTTCGCCCGTTTCCGGCTGCGGCGCGTCGGCAGGCATCAGGTCAAGCGCCTGCAGCACCTGGCGCGCCGCCTGGGCATAAGCGAGCGGGTCGTGCAGCGCCGCGGCGAGCGCCTGCCAGCGGTCGCCGATGCGCGTTTCAAGCCAGTTCTGCCACAGCTGCACACCATGGGCAGCGGCTGGCGGCAGGGTGCTGTTGGTCAAGTGGGCGAAGGCGGCGAGGCCGAGCGCTTCGTCGAGCGGCACTTGCGCGGGGGTCAGCGCCTGGGCGTATCCTGCATGCTGGCAGTGCTGCTCGAACACCGCGCACAGATTAGTTTGCACGCCGGGCATGGCGTTGGCGCCGAGCGCGTTGCAACGCGCCTGTTCAAGCGCGGCGAAGGCGGCCTGGGCATTGGCGCCGTCGGGTGCCTGTGCGGCAAAAATCGCGGCATCATGGTGACGCAGCTTGAGTGCCAGCACGTCGGCCGTGCCGCGCAACCCGGCGATCTCGCTGTCATCCGGCGCGTCGCTGACGAGCGGCAGGCGCACGCGCTGGCCCATCACGCCCGGCGCCTCGCTGCTATAGACGACATCGAGTTCGCCGCGTGCCGCGATCGCGCGCAGCGTCGCGCCCACGGCGCGGCGTA
>JBDHTV010000016.1:0-17850 GCA_039808825.1 Bdellovibrionales bacterium
AGGGCGCGCAGCGTCGCGGGAATATCGCCCTTGCTCGTCAGGAAAGCCGCCGCCACCGTGTCGCAGGCCGCTTGCGGTGGGTCATCGGCGATGAAGCGGCGGCATAATTTACGCGCCAGATGCGCCGCCGTCGCCGGATGCAGCGCGACAATGCCGAGCACACGCTCGAAGTCGTCGCGGCCCAAGCCAGCGGAAATCGTCTCGCCCAGTACTTGCTTACTGCCATCATCGTGAGCGTCTGCGTGGAATTCAACCCGGCCCTTGCCCCATTTTTTCCAATCGAGCATGCCGCCCTTCTCACGCACCGTCCAGCCGGTCAGGCAGCGCGCGACCTCCATCACATCCTGCTGCGTATAGCCGCCATGCACACCGAGCGTATGCAGCTCGAGCAGCTCGCGTGCATAATTCTCGTTGGCCTTGCTCGCCCCGTCCTGCTTGCGGTTCACGCGCCCGTCGAGATACCACAACATCGCCGGGCTGAGCGCCGAGGCACGCAGCAGCTCCGGAAAGGTGCTAAGCGCATGTTTGCGGATGACATCGCGGTCATCCGCCGCCTTGAGCCATTTACATTCGCCCTTCGAGGAATCGATATTGAAATGGTCGGTCCAGAACTGGACCATCACTTCATAAAGCTGCCGTTTGGAATAAGTCGCGCGCAGCAGCGTCGCGCGCAAAAGCTGCCGCAGCAGGAAATCTTCCTTATATTCATAGAGCTCGCCGAGTGGCTCATGAATGACCTCGATATGCCGGATCGCGAATTGCAACCGCGTATCGTCGATGCTGTCCGGCTTGAGCTGCGCTTCGAGATATTGCGTTACCGCTGCCTCCGCCGTCGGCGCCAGCGCCTTGACCGCGGCATAGCTCGCGCCGGTCATGCCATAGGAAGTGCGGTTGAGCACATGGGCGATGAGATCGGTCTGTGGCCCGAGCGCACTGTCAAACGCCGCCGCATCGGCCAGCTGTTGCGGCCAGCCCGGCAGATAAGTCCAGGGTTCCTTGTCGCACCCGGCCAGCGCGGCGAGCGCCGCCGCCCCTCCGGCGCGCAGAAAGGCGCGCCGCGACAGGCTCATGCCGCGGCCTTGCGCGTAAAGCGCACGCGCAGAAAGACCCCGAGCCCACTGATCAAAACCCAGGGCAGCACGACGAACCAGCCGATCACCGGCAGCACGAAAGTCATGGCGAGCACGATGGCGCCACGCCGTACCTGCCGCCACGGCTGCGCCGCGTCATCGGGCTTGGCAAGCCCGCGCCCGATCTGACGGCACAGGCCCGCCGAACCGACCAGCCCGAAAATCACCATCAGCGCCACGACGCCGACGCCGCTGATCTGCAGCAGCGGATTGCCCATATGAGTCAGCAGAAACAAAGCACCGGCCAGCAGCGGCGCAGCCGCCAGCAAGCCCCACAGCGTGCTGCGATAAGGCTTCTGCGCGTAACGCAAGCGGCAGCGTTCGACGAAGGCGGGGAACAGCGCTTCCGCCGCCACCCAATAGCTGACAAAGACCAGATAAAACCCGACCGCGATCAGCAGCCAGAACAGCACATCCGCCATAATCATCGCCGCACCTCATTGTTAGGAAAGGCTTGTCCACGCTTTGCGCCGGTTACGATAGCGCGCAGCCCATGAATGGGCAACGGCACAAAACCGGTCACCACGCGGCGCACGAACCCACCGCGCAATTGGTTAAGTTTAGGCGTGATAAGTCTCTAAACCCGTGTTCCGCAAATCTCCTTGACTCTTCCCCCCCGGAGAATTACCAACACGCCTTACGCCGCTCGCGGCGGACCAGCCCGTGCCCAGATGGCGGAATTGGTAGACGCGCAGGTTTCAGGTACCTGTGGCAGAAATGTCGTGGAAGTTCGAGTCTTCTTCTGGGCACCAAACGCTCTCAATCCGGATCGGTTTGGCATCGCAGCCTATTTGCGCGCGAGCGGCCACGCGGCTTATACTGCCCGCGAAAAAATATAACACAGGCCTGATTTCGGAGTTTGTGGCGAAAAACGCGGTTTGCGAGAACCGCAGCGCAGCGTATGTTGTGATACGTGAGCAGCGGAAGCGCAGAAAACCGCGTTTTGCAGCCCAAAATACGAGATCAGAAACAGTTTTTAAGGACAACACGATGATTACGCTGCATCAAGGCGACATCCCCGCCGGTTTGAGCTTCGGCACCTGCGTCGCGGTCGATACCGAATCCCTCGGCCTTAATTGGGAGCGTGACCGCCTGTGTCTGGTGCAGTTATCGGCGGGCGACGGCAATGCCCATCTGGTGCAGTTCCGCCGTAATGACTATGCCGCGCCGAACCTCAAGCAGCTCTTGGCCGACCCCGCCGTGACCAAGCTGTTCCATTTCGCGCGCGCCGACCTCGTGATGATGAAATATTACCTCGGCGTCATGGCTGCCCCGGTCTATTGCACCAAGATCGCCTCGGCGCTTGTCCGTACCTTCACCGAACGCCACGGCCTCAAGGAGCTGGCGCGCGATTTGATCGGCGTCGATCTCTCCAAGGAGCAGCAAACCTCCGACTGGGGTGCCGAAACCTTGAGCGCCGACCAGCAAGCCTATGCCGCGTCGGACGTGCTCTATCTCCATGCCATGCGCGCCAAGCTCGACGCCATGCTGGCGCGCGAAGACCGCACTGCGTTAGCACTCGATTGCATGCGCTTCCTCCCCATCCGCGCCGAGCTTGACCTGCAGGGCTGGCCCGATGTCGATATTTTCGCGCATCGCCCGACCGCGCGCCGCGACTGACCGGGCAGGCATCACATGGCCGCCGCCAAAATCACCGACTATTTAGCGCAGCGCCCTAAGGGCTGGCTGCAGGCCGAGCAGCGCCACGCGAAGCGCATCGCCAAACTGCGCATCGCGCTGCCGGTGCTGGCGCTGTTACTGCTGATCGCAGTCTTCATCTGGCCGGTTGCCGATGGCCGCCGCCTGATCGCAATGCCGCCCGCCCCGGCGACGCCGCAGCTCACCATGGCAAACCCGCGCTTCACCGGCACCGACGAGCAGAACCGCCCCTTTACTCTGAGCGCCGACCGCGCCACCCAGCAGCCGCAGGATTTGATGCAGATCGACCTTGTCGCCCCGCACGCGGAGATGATGGGCAGCACCGGCCAGCCCGTCAGCGGCAGCGGCAGCGTCGGTCGTTTTGACCAGTCCAGAAAACGCCTCTGGCTCGGCGGCGCCGTCCAGCTTGAGCAGAAGAACCCGCAAAACGGCGAAACGCTGCATTTTACCACGAGCGAGCTGTTTGCCGACCTGGCCGCCCATACCGTCTGGGGCAACCAGCCTGCCCGCCTGACCGGCGGCTTCGGCACCATCGAAGGCCAGGGTTTTCAGGTATTTGACGGCGGCAAAGTCCTGCTGTTCACCGGCCCGTCCCGTGCTATTCTGAACGGCAAGAGCAGCCTCGATCTGCCTGCCCCACTTGTCGATAAGCCGAAAGAATGATGCGTCAACTCTGTTATGTGACTGCTTGCCTGCTGTTGGCCGCCCCGGCTTTTGCCGCCGAGACAGCCCCCCCTGCCGGTATCGCCGTGAGCGGCAAGGACGCCCCGGCTGCAACGCCAGCCACCGCACCGGCCCCCAGCCAACCGCTCGATATGAGCGGTGGCGGCGGCCCGCTCGAGGTCACGGCGCAGCAGAGCCTGGAATGGCACGAGAATGAACAGATGTATCGCGCCGTCGGTCAGGCCCAGGCCAGACGCGGCGACGTGACCATCAATGCCGGCGAGCTGCGCGCTTTTCAGCGCGCCAACAAGGACGGCAAGAAGGAAGTCTATAAATTCAACGCCATCGGCAATGTAACCATCACCTCGAAGCAGCAGCAGATCTTCGGCGACCAGGCCGTCTATGACACCGACAAGCAATATGCCGTGCTGACCGGCAAGAATCTGCGCTTCGTCAACGCAGATGAAACCGTGACGGCGCAGGATGCGCTCGAATATTGGCCGCAAAAGAAACAGGCCATCGCCCGCGGCAAAGCCGTCGCGGTGCGCGCCGACCGCCGCGTGACGGCGGACAGCATGACCGCGCAGTTCCGCGACGGAGCCAAAGGCGGGCTCGAACTCGACCAACTCACCGCCGACGGCCATGTCGTCATCACCACCAAGACCGATGTCGCGCGCGGCGATAAGGCCGTTTATGACCTCGCGCACAACAGCGCGCGCCTGACCGGCAAGGTCATGATCACGCGTGGCGCGAGCCAGCTCGCCGGCTCTGCCGCCGAGGTCGATTTCAAGACCGGCATCAGCCGCATGACCGCCGGCGGCCAGGACGGCAAAGTCCATGCCCTGTTCGTGCCCGACGCCAACAAGGGCGATCAGGCGCTGGCACTGCCGTCGCAACCGCGCTGATGCTCGATATGCCGCGTAAAAAACCCGCCCCGGCCTTGAAGCCTGCCGCCAAGAGCGTGACCGCCAGCACCCCGGCGACGACCGATGCGCCCTCCAATACCGGTCTGGCTGCGCTGCATCTCGGCAAGCGGTATAAGGAACGCCCGGTGCTGCACGATGTCAGCCTGAGCGTCCAGCGCGGCGAGGCGGTCGGCCTGCTCGGCCCCAACGGCGCGGGCAAGACCACCTGTTTCTATATCCTGACCGGCCTGATCCGCGCCAATACCGGCAGCATCATGCTCGACGGCACCGACATCACGGCCCTGCCGATGTATCGCCGCGCCCGGCTCGGCATCGGTTATCTGCCGCAGGAAGCCTCGATCTTCCGCGGCTTGACCGTCGAGCAGAATATCCGCAGCGTGCTCGAAGTGACGGAACCGAAGGAAGACCGGCGCGAGCAGATGCTCGACGAGCTGCTCGCCGAATTCGGCGTGACCCATTTGCGCCGCGCACCCGCACTGGCGCTCTCAGGGGGCGAACGCCGCCGCGTCGAGATCGCGCGCGCACTCGCCGCCAAGCCGCATTTCATGCTGCTCGACGAACCGCTCGCCGGCATCGACCCCATCGCGCTCGCCGATATCCGCGATCTCGTCAGCCATCTGCGCGACCGCGGCATCGGCGTGCTGATCACCGACCACAATGTCCGCGCCACGCTCGAGATCGTCGACCGCGCCTATATCATCCATGACGGCCGCGTGCTGATGGAAGGCACGCCGGAAGCGATCGTCGATCATGCCGATGTCCGTCGCGTCTATCTGGGCGACAGTTTCAAGCTTTAATTCTTTCGTACAGGACAGTGATTGTGACACCCGCCGCCCGTTTGCAGGCCGTGATTGAAATGCTCGAAGCCGTGGCCGCGACGCCGCGTCCCGCCGACGGCACCATTGGCAGCTATTTCCGCGCCCGCCGCTATATCGGCGCGAAAGACCGCACCGCGCTCGCCGAAACCGCCTATACCGTATTACGCCATCAGGCGCGGCTCGACTGGTGGTGCGCGCATTACCGCGCCGCGCCGACCGTGCGTCTGCGCCTGATCGCCTGGCTGCGGCTCGGCCAGAAGGACAGCGAAGGAACCGTGACGCAACTTTTCTCGGGCGGCAAATTCGCCCCGGCGTTGCTCGATGAAACGGAAACGAAGTTTCTCGCCAGCCTCAAAGGCCATGATCGTATCGAACATCCGAAAATGCCGCTCGCCGTGCGCACTGAAATGCCGGACTGGATCATGCCGGAACTGAGCGCGCAATATGGCGACCGGCTGGAGATGGAGCTGAACGCGCTGCTCGCCGCCGCCCCGCTCGATCTGCGCGTCAACCCGATCAAAGCCGAACGTGGCGCCGTGACCGAAGAGCTGCGCGCCGCCGGAGCCGCCGTCACGCCCTGCCGTTATGCGCCGCTTGGGCTGCGCCTCGGCGCACGCCTGGCCTTGCCGAGCCTGCCCGCCTTTAAGGAAGGCCGCGTCGAGGTGCAGGACGAAGGCTCGCAGCTCGTCGCGCTGCTCGTCGCCGCCGAACCCGGCATGCGCGTCGTCGATTTCTGCGCCGGCGCGGGCGGCAAGACCCTCGCGATTGCCGCGGCGATGCAGAACAAAGGCCGCGTCATTGCGCTCGACGTGCTCGACAAGCGGCTCGACCGCGCCGGGGAACGTTTCCGCCGCGCGGGGATTCACAATATCGAAACCCGCGCTCTGAGCAGCGCCAGCGACCCCTGGGTCAAGCGCCACAAAGGCAGTTTTGACCGCGTGCTGGTCGATGCGCCCTGCGGCGGCAGCGGCACCTGGCGCCGCAATCCCGATGCGCGCTGGCGCACACTCGGCCCCGGCCTCGACGCGCTGCTACCCTTGCAGCAGGAAATCCTGACCAGCGCGGCGCGCCTCGTCAAACCGGGCGGCCGCCTTATTTATGCAACTTGCTCGCTGCTCGACCGGGAGAATAGCGCGCAGATCGCCACGTTCCTGCACAACCATCCGGACTTCACGCTGCTGCCTTATGGCGAGGTTTGGGACAAGGTGACGGACACGCCGCGCCCTTGCCCCGGCGACATGTTGCAACTGACCCCGGCCCAGCACGATACCGACGGTTTCTTCGCAGCCATCCTGGAACGCGCTGCCCCAGTAGCCGATACGACCATCAAGACTTGAACGCCCGCCGGTAAGGAACTTCATGTTCCGAAAACCCAGCAGGCCGGAGGCCTGCTCCCAGCATTTGATGGCACTTTATTCCGAAAAGCAAGCCAATCCGTCCTTCACCGATTGGCTTGCTTTAAGGTGGCCCATTGAGGGCCCGCGCGCTTATGCGCGCGAAGCCTAGCATGGCGGAGCCATGCGCCCGGCGTTTGAGGGAGCTAGACAACGCGCGGCAGCAGCACATTGAAGCGCGCGCCGATGATCTTGCCCGCGGCGTCCTTGCGGTTCTCGGCCCAGATGCGCCCGCCATGCGCATGGACGATCTGCTGCGCGATGCTGAGCCCAAGCCCCGAATGCTGGCCGAATTTCTCCTGTGCCGGCCGCTCGCTGTAGAACCGGTCGAAAATCGCCTCGAGCTTGTTTTCGGGAATCCCCGGCCCGTCATCCTCGACCGTCAAGGTCACGGCGCTGCCGTCCGTCTGCGCCCCGAGCCGCACGCTGCCGCCGGGCGGCGTGAACGACCGCGCGTTCTCGACCAGATTGCGCAGCACCTGCATGAGCCGGCTTTCGACGCCTTGCACGACAAACGCATCCGGCACGTCCGCCACCAGCCGCACCGGCGCGCCTTTCTCGTCCGAGCTGTAGATATTCACGAGCAGCGCCAGCATCTGCCCGACCGCCACCGGCGCCGTTTCGGTACGACTCAGTTCGGCATCGAGCCGCGAGGCGCTCGCAATATCGGTGATAAGCCGGTCCATGCGGTCGACATCGTCGCGGATCACGCCCATCAATGTCGCGAGCCGCTGCGGATCCTTGATGCGTTCCGCCGTCTCGACCGCGCTGCGCAACGAGGTCAGCGGATTCTTGATTTCATGCGCGACATCGGCGGCGAAATTCTCGATGGCGCCCAGCCGCTGCGCCAGCGCCGCCGTCATCTCGCGCAGCGCATGGGACAGTTCGCCGAGCTCGTCGCCGCGCCGCGTCAGGTCGGGAATCTGCCGGTTGGCGAGCAGCGCCGCCGCGCCGCCCAGCCCCGTCGCGCGGGCCTGATCCTGTTTGACCGCGCGCACCGCGCGCGCGAGGCGCTGCAGCGGCTTGACGATCGTGCGCGCGAGATAAAGCGACAGCAGCGTGGTCAGCGCCAGCACGATGCAAAAGACGCGGATGACATCGACGCGCACGTCGGCGATGGCCTTCTCGACCTTGGCGCTGTTGCGCGTCAACATCACCGCGCCCAGCACCTGCTTGTAGGATTGCAGCGGCACGGCAATGCCAAGCAATAGCGTGCCGTTGGGCAGGCGCCAGATCTGCTGCCCGCCGGTGCCCATCAGCGCCTGCCGCGCGATGGCGAATTGCCCGATATCCTGATCCGGCCCCTCGTCGTAAAGCGGATAATCCTGCTGCTGCAGCGCGCGCCCGACCCAGTTCTTGAAGCTCTGCCACGCCTGCTCGAACGGCGTGCCCACCGGCGGCGCGATCGCCTCGATCTGGATCGCAGCCTGCCGCGCCGACAACATGCGGCTGTCGGCCTGCAATTCGCCGCCCTCGTCGAACACCCTTATCCGGCTGTCGGAGTTTTCGGCAAGCCGCCGCACCATCGAGCGCGTCAGCTCGGGCGCCAGCATATTGCGGTCCTCGTCGCTTTCGATGACGGCGCCTTCGCCGAGCGCGCCCGCGGCGATGCGCGCCTCAAACGACAGCGCCTCAAGTTCGGACTGGATCAGCCGGTCCTGATAGCGCCCGAGATAGAGCATGCTCCCGCCGAGCATGATCAACGCCAGCATATTGACGGCGAGGATGCGGATGGTGAGCGGCGAAAAGCGCCGCTGCCGGTTGCGTGATGCCGCCACCGTGGCCAAGATTATTCGCGGTAACGATAGCCGACGCCGTACAGCGTCTCGATCTGCGCGAACTCGGCATCGATCTGGCGGAATTTCTTGCGCAGCCGCTTGATGTGGCTGTCGATGGTGCGGTCATCGACATAGATGGACTCGCCATAAGCGCCGTCCATGAGCTGATCACGGTTCTTGACCTGCCCCGGCCGCGCCGCGAGCGCCTTGACGAGCAGGAATTCAGTGACCGTCAGATCGACCTCCTTGCCCTTCCACGCGCAGATATGCCGCCCGCTGTCGAGCACCAGATCGCCGCGCACCATCACG
The DNA here is from genome assembly GCA_039808825.1 of Bdellovibrionales bacterium. Classification (GTDB taxonomy): domain Bacteria; phylum Pseudomonadota; class Alphaproteobacteria; order UBA9219; family RFNS01; genus JAGOHT01. Next base: position 8,678 of record JBDHTV010000016.1, read on the forward strand.
GCGGCGGGGTCCTGCGTGCCCGGCTGGCCGCGCAGCTGTTCGCGCCGCAGCAGCGCCCGGATACGTTCGAGCAGCAGCCGCTGCGAGAACGGCTTGGTGATATAGTCGTCGGCGCCCATGCGCAGCCCCATGATCTCGTCGACCTCTTCGTCCTTCGAGGTCAGCAGGATAATAGGCATGCTGGTCGTGACATTGTGCTGGCGCAGGCGCTGCAGCAGCTCCATGCCGTTGAGGCGCGGCATCTTGATGTCGAGGATGGCGAGATTGGCCGGGCGCTGCGTGAGCCCGCGCAAGGCCTCGTCGCCGTCATGATAGGTCTGGATCTGGTAGCCTTCTGCCTCCAGCGTCATGCTGACGGAGGTCAGAATATTGCGGTCATCGTCAACCAGCGCGATTGTCTGCGACACTTGGTCCCCTCTTCTCGGCAGCACGATAGTGGCATTGCATGGATTATAGCGCCTTACCCCGGACGCCATAGCATAATTTGCGCTGCACAATGGCGGATAACGCTGAATCATGGCAAAAATTCGCCAAAATAATCGGCGAAGCTGCCTTTATTGACCCGGCCCGGCGCAAACCGCCGGAACCGCAACCGAAACTTAAGACTATTCCCGCAGGCTCGACCCATGCAGCACATCACCCCGACCGCAAAACCTGCCGCCGTGCTTGCGGCACTGCAGCAACTGGGCTTCAGCCCAGGCGCGGTGCATCACAACCTGCAGCCCGCCGCGCTGGTTGAAGCGGCGCTGCAGCGCGGCGAAGCGCAACTGACGGCAGACGGCGCGCTGCTCGCTTATACCGGCGGCCATACCGGCCGCTCGCCCGGCGATAAATTCATCGTGCGCGATGCGCAAACCGAGGCTTCGGTCGATTGGGGCGCCGTCAACCAGCCGACAACCGCCGCGCAGTTCGAAGCGTTGCTGCGGCAGCTGTGCGAGTGGGCCGCAGGCCGGGAGCTGTTCGTCCAAGATTTGCAGGTCGGCGCCGACCCGGCGACCCGGCTTTGCGTGCGTGTCGTCACCCAGTTTGCCTGGCACAGCCTGTTCGCGCGCAACATGTTCATCCGCCCGGCGCCGACGGAGCTGGCGACGTTCAAGCCGGACTTCACCGTCATAGCCTGCCCGGACTTTAAAGCCGACCCGGCGCGCGACGGCACGCGCAGCGAAACCTGCATCTGCATGGATTTCAGCCGTCATCTCGCCTTCATCGGCGGCACCGCTTATGCCGGAGAGATCAAGAAGTCCGTCTTCACCGTCATGAACTACCTGCTGCCCGCGCGCGGCATCATGCCGATGCACGCCGCCGCAAATGTTGGCACGGACGGCGACGTCGCCGTTTTCTTCGGCCTGTCGGGCACCGGCAAGACCACGCTCTCCGCCGACGGCAGCCGCACCTTGATCGGCGACGACGAACATGGCTGGAACGACACCGGCGTCTTTAATTTCGAAGGCGGGTGTTATGCCAAGGTCATCCGCCTGAGCGCCGAGCAGGAGCCGGAAATCTACGCCGCCGCGCGGCGTTTCGGCACCGTGCTCGAGAATGTCGTGCTCGACCCGGCGACGCGCGCGGTGGATTTCAACAGCGCGCAATTTGCCGAGAATACCCGCGCCTGCTACCCGCTCGATTTCATCCGCAACACGGCACCGCATGGCCGCGCCGGACGGCCGCGCCATCTCATCATGCTAACCTGCGATGCGTTCGGTGTGCTGCCGCCGCTCAGCAAGCTCACCCCTGCGCAGGCCATGGTTCATTTCCTCTCGGGCTATACCGCGCGCGTCGCGGGCACGGAACGCGGCGTGACCGAACCGCAGGCGACCTTCTCGGCCTGTTTCGGCGCGCCATTCATGCCCCGCCCGCCCGGCGTCTATGCCCAATTGCTTGGCGAAAAAATCGCGCAACATGCCGTCGATTGTTGGCTCGTCAATACCGGTTGGACGGGCGGCCCCGCCGGTACCGGCCAGCGCATGCCGATCAATGTCACGCGCACTTTGATCCACGCGGTCTTCTCCGGCGCGCTCGATAAAACCGCCTTCCATGATGACGGCGTTTTCGGCCTGCAAATTCCCCAAGCTGTCACCGGCGTACCGGCGGAACTATTAAACCCGCAGCAAAACTGGCGCGACAAGACGGCCTATCGCACCACGGCCCGCAAAGTCGCCGCGCTCTTCGCCGAGAACTTCACGAAATTTGAAAATCAGGTCGATGACGCTGTCAAAGCCGCGGTGATGCGCAGCCCAACGGCCTGACGCGGTTGAGCAAGTACCGCTTCAACATAGCCTTGATCCAAATCAGAAAATCGCCGCATCCGGTACCGGACTTGCTATAGCCATGAATTCTCTGCATAGTGAACCAGCCTGTCTTGGAGTATCACAATGCTCGCAGCCCAGCCTTTGCGCCACCGCGGTCGTAACCGTTCCGTCCAGCACTATGCCGTGCTGAAGCAGGAACATGGCCGCATTGCCGAAGCCGCCGCGCGCCAGCGTTATGCCGAGCCGCTCGACGCGAGGCTTATCGTCCGCGTACCGAAGCCGATGCTGAAAGACCTGACCGCCGCACGGCGTGAAGCGGCCGTCCGGCAGGGGCGCATCCTGACATCGCAACCGGCGCTGCGCCCGCACGGCGCGGCCCCCGCCTATCGCCCCCGCGCGCGCCGGCGTCCGCTTTATAGCATGGCGCCCGCGCCGGTATAATGCACGCTATCCGCTCCCCGCAGGCATAAGCGAAGCGCCGATGTCCGAAGCCGCGCTCTTTAAATCGCAACTCGGCCCCTGCTGGCAGAATGTCCATCCCGACATCCAAGCGCGGTTCGACGCCGACCCCCTGCCCGGCCAGCCGATTTTCTATGACGGCGTGATGACGCAAGTTGGCTGTAGCGCCATCGGCGCGCTGCTTGCCCACCTCAGCAGCCTGTTCACCACCGGCGCGCTCTGCCCGTGGCGTGGCCGGGATATCCCCGCAATGATCGAAGTTTATAAAATCGCCGGTTCGGACGACATCCATAAAACCCGCCGCTATGATTTTCCGAATGGTAAAAGCTATGTCTTCCGCTCGCGCATGACCTGCTCGGCCGACAATGAATTGCTCGAATATGTCGGCGGCGGCTTCGGCATGACGGTATCTGTCGCGGAACGCGACGGCGCGCTATTCTTTACCGACGGCGGCTATTTCTGGCAGTGCGGCACCCGGCGCTGGCGCCTGCCCGCGTTGCTGAGCCCCGGCGCGGTGGAACTGACGCACGCCAATCTCGACCGCGACCGCTTCACCATCAACATCCGGATCATCCACCCGCTGTTGGGCACGCTCTATACGCAGGACGGCACCTTCACGCGGCGCACTGCGGTACGGCCTTGACGCGCCGGGTCCCGGCCCCCATATCGCTCCATGCTGGCCGCTATCATGGTGAAGAAAAATGATGAAAGAATTCTGGAATGAGCGCTACGCCGCCGCCACTTATGGCTATGGCACGCAGCCGAACGATTTTCTCGCCTATGCCGCAACCCGTTTGCCGCCCCAGGCCAAAATCCTGAGCCTCGGCGAAGGCGAAGGGCGCAATGCCGTTTTTCTGGCTGGCCGGGGCCACCATGTCACGGCGCTTGACCAATCGGAAGTGGGGCTCAAAAAAGCGCAGCAATTGGCGGCCACCCAAGGCTGCCGGATCGACACCCAGGTCGCCGATCTGGTGGACTTTGATCTCGGCAGCGCCCGGTGGGACGCGATCATTTCGATCTTTTGCCATGTGCCGCAAGAACTGCGCCACGCGCTCTATCCCCGCATCGCCGCCGCGCTCAAACCCAACGGGCTTTTCATCATGGAAGCCTATGCGCCGGAACAACTGGGCTACGGCTCCGGCGGCCCCAAAGAGGCCGACTGGCTCGTAGCGTTGGCCGATGTCGCGGCGGGCCTGCCCACCCTCACCGCGTGTCACGCCATGACCGGCACGCGTACCATCCAGGAAGGGCAGTTCCATAACGGCCTGTCCTGCGTCACGCAATATATCGGCGCCAAAATCTAAGGCGCCGCCAAAACAGAAACGGCGCGGTTCAGGACCGCGCCGTTTCGTTTCATAACCGCAGCGGCTCTTACGAGGCCTGCTGCTTCTGGCTCAGGTCTTCGCCCGTGCGTTGATCGACGACCTTCATCGACAGTTTGATCTTGCCGCGATCATCGACGCCAAGCACCTTGACGCGCACTTCGTCACCGACATTGATCACGTCCGACACCTTGGCGATGCGCTGCGACGCGATCTCCGAGATATGCACGAGTCCGTCACGCGAACCGAGGAAGTTCACGAAGGCGCCGAAATCGACCGTCTTGACGACCTTGCCGATATAGATCTGCCCCACTTCCGGTTCGGCCACGATGCCCTTGATCCAGTTGACTGCCGCTTCGCCCGCCTTGGCGTCCACCGCCGCGACGCGCACCGTGCCGTCATCCTCGATATCGACCTTGGCGCCCGTCACTTCGCAGATTTCGCGAATGACCTTGCCGCCGCTGCCGATGACTTCGCGGATCTTGTCCTTCGGAATCGTCAGCGTGGTGATGCGCGGCGCGTTCTCGTTCACGCCGTCGCGCGCCGCGGTCATCGCCTTGGCCATCTCGCCGAGGATATGCAGGCGGCCTTCGCGGGCCTGGCCGAGCGCGATACGCATGATTTCCTCAGTGATGGACGTGATCTTGATGTCCATCTGCAGCGAGGTCACGCCCTTTTCGGTGCCCGCGACCTTGAAGTCCATGTCGCCGAGATGATCCTCGTCGCCGAGAATGTCGGACAGCACGGCAAAGCCGCTCTTTTCCTTGATGAGACCCATCGCGATGCCCGCGACCGGCCGCGGCAGCGGCACGCCCGCATCCATCAGCGACAGCGAGCTGCCGCACACCGTCGCCATCGAGGACGAGCCGTTCGACTCGGTGATCTCGGAGACGACGCGGATCGTGTAGGGGAACTGCTCCTTGGTCGGGAGCAACGGATGCACCGCGCGCCATGCCAGCTTGCCGTGCCCGATCTCGCGGCGGCCCGGGCTGCCGAGACGGCCGGTTTCGCCGACCGAATAAGGCGGGAAGTTGTAATGGAGCATGAAGTTTTCGCGATACTCGCCGTCCAGCGCGTCGATGATCTGCTCGTCCTGGCTCGTGCCGAGCGTGGTCACGACCAGCGCCTGCGTTTCGCCGCGCGTGAACAGCGCCGAACCGTGGGTGCGCGGCAGCACGCCGACCTCGCAGACGATGGGACGCACCGTCTTGGTGTCGCGTCCGTCGATACGCTTGCCGGTGGCAAGGATCATCTGCCGGACATGGTCATATTTGAGCTGCTCGATCGCTTCACCGACCGCTTCCGGCGCGAACTGCTCGGCGGGAATGGCCGCCAGCGCCTTGTCCTGCGCCGCGTCGAGCAGGCTGTAGCGCGTCTGCTTGACGGTTTCGTTATAGGCGGCGGCGATATCGGCGCCGACGAGGCCCTTGAGCGTCGCGACCAGGCCCGGCTTGTCGTAGGCGGGCGGCTGCAGCTCGCGCGGCTCCTTCGCACACATCTCGGCGAGGCCGATAATGAGATCGATGACCGGCTGGAATTGCTGGTGCCCGAAGGTCACGGCCTGCAGCATGATATCTTCCGGCAGCTCCTTGGCTTCCGACTCGACCATCAGCACGCCTTCCTTGGTGCCGGCGACGACGAGATCGAGCTGCGAATCGTCGATCGTCGGCAGGGCGGGATTGAGCACAAAAGCGCCGTCGCTATAGCCGACGCGCGCCGCGGCGATGGGGCCGAGGAACGGAATGCCGGAAATGGTCAGCGCCGCCGAACAGCCGATCAGCGCCACGATGTCCGGGCTGTTTTCGAGATCGTGCGACAGCAACGTCGCGATCACCTGCGTGTCGCAGAGATAGCCTTCCGGAAACAGCGGACGGATCGGACGGTCGATCAAGCGGCTGGTCAGCACTTCCGATTCCGGCGGCTTGCCTTCGCGCTTGAAATAGCCGCCCGGGATCTTGCCAGCGGCGAACGCCTTTTCCTGGTAATTGACCGTGAGCGGGAAAAAATCCTGGCCCGGCTTGGGCTTTTTGGCGGCCACGACGGTGCAGAGCACGCTGGTGCCGCCGATGCTGGCGAGCACGGCGCCATCGGCCTGGCGCGCCATGCGGCCGGTCTCGAGCACGAGCTTCTGCTCGCCCCACATCATTTCCTTGCGATAAACTTGAAACATATCCGTCTCTTCCTTTCTAAGACAGTTAGACGTCCCGCCCGGCCCGATGCCGGACGGCCTTTCTCACACGTTGGTTGGCGGAGAAATCTGGCCCGGCCGGAAACGGCCGGGAAATCAGGCGCACAAAAAAGGGCGCGCCAAAGCGCGCCCATTCGCCAGCGGCGACAGCGGAAGCCATCGCGCGCCGGTGCGTTACGGTTATAAGCGGTTGAACGGCGGCCCGCATGGGCGCGCCCTTACTTGCGGATGCCGAGCTTGGCAATGAGGGACTCATAGCTCTTGACGTTCTCGCGCTTCAAATAGTCGAGCAGGCGGCGGCGCTTGCCAACGAGAACCAGCAGGCCGCGACGCGAATGATGGTCCTTGGCATGGGTCTTGAAATGCTCGGTGAGGTTGGTGATGCGCTCGGTCAGAATCGCGATCTGCACTTCGGCAGAACCGGTATCGTTGGCGGCGCGGGCGTGTTCCTTGATGAGCGTCTGCTTGCGCTCGGCGGTAATCGACATCGTCATCTCCATCAGTCTAAAGGTTGAAACCGCGCATGACCTGCCAAACCCCGTCGCGGTAGGCGATCAACGCCACCGGTTGGTCCGCTTCGGTCGCCAGCATAATCGGGTGCAGAGCTTCCGTGGGCGCGGCCAGAATGGTCTGGCCGTGGCGCAGCTTTTGCGCTTCCTGCTGATCCACCGCACGAGCCGGGATGTCGTCCAGCGCCTGTGTCAGCGGTTGCAGGGCCGTTAAGGCCACGCCCTTATGCGCCAGTTCCGCCAGTTTTTCCAGCGAAATCGCATGGTCGAGCCGGAACGGGCCAACCCGGCTGCGGCGCAACGCACTGATATGTCCGACCGTGCCGAGCGCCAGCGCCATGTCGCGGGCCAACGACCGCACATAAGTGCCCTTGCCGCAAGCGACGACAAAGGCGGCATGGTCGGCATCGGGCGAAGAAATATATTGTAAATCAAATATTTGCACGGTACGCGGCGCAAGTTCAACCGCTTCCCCCGCGCGCGCCAGATCGTAAGCCCGCTCGCCATCGACCTTGAGTGCCGAATAAGCGGGCGGGATCTGACTGATAAGGCCGGTAAAACGCGTTAAGATTTGCTGGATGGCAACAGCACCCGGCCGCACCGCGCTGGTCGCCGTCACCGCCCCTTCGGCATCCTCGGTCGCGCGTGCTTCGCCCCAACGGATAGTGAAGTGATATTCCTTCTGCCCGTCCATGACGTAGGGGATGAGTTTGGTTGCCTCGCCGAAGGCGAGCGGCAGCACGCCGCTCGCGAGCGGGTCAAGCGTACCGCCATGCCCCGCCTTCTGCGCCTGCAGCATGGCACGCACTTTGCCAAGCGCCTGCGTCGAGCTCAAACCCAGCGGCTTGTCGAGCACGATCCAGCCGTGCCGCGCCACCCCCTTACGGCCACGCGCCATGATTATTCCTGCGAGGACAGGTCTTTGACGACCGCGGGATCGCTGAGCAAGGTCTCGATCTTGTTGGCGTAATCGAAGCTCGTATCGGCGGCAAAGACGAGCCGCGGCACGACGCGCAGCTCGACCTGCTCGGCGATGGCATGGCGGAAAAACCCGACTGCCGCATTGAGCGCCGCGACGATCGCGGCAACCTGCTGCCCGCCGAGCGGCATGACGAACGCCGTCGCGTTCTTGAGATCGGGACTGACCCGCACCTCGGTCACCGTGATATAGCCCGGCGTCAAGCCCTCGGGCCAATGGAAATCGCCGCGTTGAAAAACCCCCGCCAGGGCGTGGCGCAGCTCTTCGCCCACCTTCAATTGCCGTTGTGATCGCATGTCGGTTCCAATCTGCGCGCGCCCCGCTCCGGACTTCTTGCCTGGTCGCGCTTGCTGCCGCTTAGCGGCGTTCTTGTGCTGTGGCCATAATAAAGCGCCATTTGCTGCAAGACAAGCGCGGCAATCATTGGTAAACAAAGCGCCTGCTGATGAAAAACCCTGCTTTGACATGTCTGGCGGCCTGTCCGGATCGCCTCGCCGCCCGCAAGCCCGGCCAACGCTTGCTGCTCGCGCTGCTGGCCGGTGCGGTGAGTTGCTTCGCCTTGCCGCCCTATGGTTTTGTGCCGCTGCTCGCGCTCGGCTTCTCCCTGCTGCTGCTCTTGCTGCACACGGCCCAACGTCCGCGCCACGCCTTCATGCTCGGCTGGTGCTTTGCCTTCGGCTATTTCGTGCCCGGCCTTTATTGGATCGCCGCATCGATGCTGGTCGATTTCGCTCGTTTCTTCTGGCTCATCCCCTTCTCCGTCGCCGGACTGCCCGCTTTTCTCGCGCTCTATTATGGCCTGGCCGCGCTGCTCTGGTGGCGCTGGCGCGCGAACAATATCGGCAGCGCTTTGCGTCTCGGCCTGCTCTTCACCGCTGCCGAATATCTGCGCGGCCATCTGCTGAGCGGCTTCCCCTGGCATCTCTTCGGTTACACCTGGACCGACATACTACCACTGGCGCAAAGCGTGAGCCTGTTCGGCAGCTATGGGCTGACATTGCTCACGCTGCTCGTCGCCCCCATGCCCGCCACCCTACTGTTGCGGATACACGGCGCGCGCCGCGCCAATGCTGTTGCCGCACTCGTGCTGCTTCTGCTCGCCGCCTGGGGCGCGCTGCGTTTGCAGGAACCGGTCACCATGTTGCCCACCACCTATGTCCGGCTCGTGCAACCGAATATCGCGCAGAGCATGAAATGGGCACCGGAAGAACGCGAGCACAATCTGCAGACCTTGTTGACACTCTCCGCCCAACCCGCCCAACGGCCACTAACCCATATCATCTGGCCCGAAAGCGCCGTGCCGTTCTTTCTCGCCGACGATGCCAGCCGCCGCAGTCAGATCATGGCGGCACTCCCGGACAATGTCAGCCTGCTGACCGGCAGCGACCGGCGCGCGCCTAATTACGCCACCGGCCGCTGGGATTATTTCAACAGCCTGCTCGGGCTGAATAAGGCTGGCGACGTTAT
>JBDHTV010000017.1:0-16050 GCA_039808825.1 Bdellovibrionales bacterium
GCGACGAGGCAAATCTTGCTCGCGTCCGTCGCGGTGCTGAACATGCTTTCGCCGAAGAAGGCCTTGCCGATTTGCACGCCATAGAGTCCGCCCACCAATTGGCGATCATGCCAGGCCTCGATGCTATGGGCATGTCCCAGTTTATGCAGCGCGCCATAGAGCCGGTGAATTTCGTCATTGATCCAGGTGCGGGCGCGGCCGCGCTCGGCGTTCGGCGCGGCGCAACCCTGCATGACGGCGGAAAAAGCATGATTGACGCTGATGCGGTAAGGCCAGTTGCGCACCGTGCGGCGAAGCCGTGCCGGAACATGAAAATGCGTGAGCGGAAAATGCGTGCGCTCCGGCGGATCATACCAGTAAAGTTCGGTCGCAGCGGCATCGTCGGCCATGGGAAAGACGCCGGCGCGATAGGCCTGCAGCAGCAGCTCCGGCGTAATGGCGTCGTTCATGACGCGGTGGGCAGAACCGCCATATTGTCGATCAGGCGGGTTTTGCCGATTTTCGCTGCGACCAGAACGCGCGCGGGTGCGTCGATTGCCGTGACGGGCGTGAGCGTCGTGGCATCGCACAGTGCGAGATAGTCGATGGCGAAACCGGCGGCTGCGATAGCCTGTTCCCCTGCAGTCAGCAATACGCGGCAATCCGGCTGGCCGGGCGCTTCGGCAGCGATCCGGCGCAGCGTTGCCGAGAGGACTAACGCCTGGGTGCGTTCTGTTGCCGAGAGATAGGCATTCCGGCTTGAGAGGGCGAGGCCGTCGGCAGCACGCACAGTGGGTACACCGATGATCTGCACCGGCAGCGCGAGATCGCGCACGGTTTGCCGGATGATCTGCAGCTGCTGATAATCCTTCTCGCCGAAGCAGGCGTAATCCGGCCGGACAAGACCGAACAGGCGCGCGACAACGGTGGCGACGCCGGCGAAATGGCCGGGACGGAACACACCTTCAAGCTGCCTGGCCAGCGGTCCCGGATCGATGCTGGTCGCAAAGCCCGGCGGATAGACGGTGGCGACCTCCGGGGCGAAGAGCGCATCGCAACCTGCAGCGGCAAGCAGCGCCCGGTCTTGTTCCAGCTGACGTGGATAGCGCGTGTAATCTTCGTTGGGGCCGAACTGGGTCGGATTGACGAAGATGGAGACGACGGTACGGCGCGCATGACGCTGCGCTTCCTTGACGAGTGCAATGTGGCCGTCATGCAGCGCGCCCATAGTCGGGACAAAGCTGACGCTGTCACCTGCCTGCCGCCAGGCCGCGACCGCGGCCTGCAGCTGTTCCGCCGTCACGCAGGTTTGGGTCATGCCGCTTGCTGCTGGGCGGCGAGGAATTTCTCGAGCCAGTGGATGTCGTAATCGCCATTGATGAAATCGGCCTGCGCGATGATCTGCTGGTGCAACGGCAGCGTCGTCTCGATGCCGCCGATGACGAATTCGTCGATGGCACGCTTGAGGCGCAGCAGACATTCGTTGCGCGAGGTGCCGTGTACGATGAGCTTCGCGATCATGCTGTCGTAATGCGGCGGGATGCGATAGCCGTCATAAAGCGCGCTATCGACACGCACGCCGAGGCCACCCGGCGCATGATAGCCCGAGATCTTGCCCGGTGAAGGGATGAAGGTTCTGGGGTTCTCGGCATTGACGCGGCATTCAATCGCGTGGCCATTGAAGCGGATATCGCTTTGCTTATAGTTGAGCGGCACGCCCGCGGCGACGCGGATCTGCTCGCGCACCAGATCGATGCCGGTGATCATTTCGGTGATCGTATGCTCGATCTGCAGGCGCGTGTTCATTTCGATGAAATAGAATTTGCCGTCCTCGAACAGGAACTCCATCGTGCCGACGCCGCGATAGCCGAGCCTGCGGACAACGTCCGCCGCCAAATTGCCGATATAGCTGCGTTGATCGAGATTTAGTGCGGGCGAGGGGGCTTCCTCCACCACCTTTTGGTGGCGGCGCTGGATAGAGCAATCGCGCTCGCCAAAATGCACCGCATTGCCATGCGTATCGCCGAGCAGCTGCACTTCGATATGCCGCGGGCGGACGAGGTATTTCTCCATATAGACTTCGTCGTTGCCGAAAGCGGCGCGCGCTTCGCCGCGCGCCAACTGGTAGGCTTCGCGCAATTCATCGTCACTGAAGGCGACCTTCATGCCCTTGCCGCCGCCGCCCGCCGCAGCCTTGATCAGCACGGGATAGCCGATCTTGCGCGCAGTTTCCTGTGCTTCCTCAAGCGTCGGCAACGAACCGGCCGAACCGGGCACGGTCGGTAGACCAAGATCCATGACCGTTTTCTTCGCGGTGACCTTGTCGCCCATGATGCGGATATGTTCCGGCGTCGGGCCGATGAAGGTGAAGCCGTGTTCTTCGACCATCGATGCGAATTTTTCGTTCTCCGACATAAAACCGATGCCGGGATGGATGGCGTCGGCACCGGTTACGGCGGCGGCGGTCAGGATGGCCGGAATATTGAGGTAACTTTCACGCGCGGCGGGCGGGCCGATGCACACGCTTTCGTCGGCGAAGCGGACATGCATCGCGCTTTCATCCGCCGTGGAATGGACAGCAACGGTGCGGATGCCCATTTCGCGACAGGCGCGGACGATGCGCAGGGCGATTTCACCGCGATTGGCAATGAGAATTTTCTCGAACACGGCCCGCGTCCTTATGCAATGATCATCAAAGCTTCGCCGAATTCAACCGGCTTGCCGTCGCGGACCAGAATTTCCTTCACCACGCCGCCCGTGGTCGCCTTGATGGGGTTCATGACCTTCATGGCTTCGATGATGAGCAGCGTGTCACCGATTTTGACGGTGTCGCCGACATTGACGAATTGCTTGGCGCCGGGCTCGGCGGCGAGATAAGCGGTGCCGACCATTGGCGAGGTCACGGCGTTGGTGTGGGCATTGCCGACCGATTCCGGCGCGGCGGCTGGCTGTGCCGCGATCGCGGCGGGCGCGCCGACGGTCATGGTCGTGGCGGGCATGACTGCTTGCGTGATCACCGGCGGGGCGCGATGCAGGCGAATGCGCTTCTCGCCTTCGGCATACTCAATCTCATTCAGGCCGGTTTCCTGCAACAGCATGGCAAGCTTGCGCACCATATCGGCATCAATATCGAACTTGGTCGTCATCGTCGGGTTCCTGGTTGCTTGTCACATCAGTTCTTGAGTTTTTCGGCGGCGGCGCGCAAGGCCAGCGCGTAGCCGGAAGCGCCGCAGCCGCAGATTACGCCGGTAGCAGCGAACGAAATATAGGAATGGTGGCGGAAACTTTCACGCCGGAAAATATTGCTGATATGCACTTCATAAACCGGCAGATCGGAAAGCAGCAACGCGTCCATGATCGCGACGGAGGTGTGCGTGTAAGCGCCGGCATTGATGATAATGGCGCGGCAGGCCGTGCGCGCTTCCTGAATCCAGGTTACGAGTTCGCCTTCATGATTGCTCTGACGGAAATCGATGGTCAGCGCAAGTTCCTTCGCCACAGCCGCACACTGCTTACCGATATCGGCAAGCGTGGTTTTACCGTAAATCTCGGGCTGGCGCGTGCCGAGCAGATTCAGGTTCGGACCGTTCAGAATCAACACATCGCCGCCACGCGGTGGCGTGGCGGCGTTGGTCTTTGCAGACTTGGCAGCTTTATTGTTTGGCACTGCGGGCATCTTGGATATGCTTCTTCATGACGGCAGCTTCCATCGCACCTGGGATAACGGTATCGCCGATGATGAACATGGGGGTGCCGCGTACACCCATGTCATTGCCGAGTTTACGATTGTTATTGATAACTTCATCGACGCTCTTGTCGTTCATGTCGTGCTTAAGGCGCGCCGTATCAAGACCGGCACGTTGGGCTGCATCCATGATACTGCTTTCATTCATAGCCCCGTGGAAGTTCATCAGCGTGTTATGGAATTTTTCGAATTTCTTCTGCTTCACACTGGCAATCGCGGCGCGAGCCGCGAGGGTCGAGCCTTCGCCAAGAATCGGATATTCCTTGGCGATGAAGCGGACATTTTTGTCCGTCTTCAGAATTTCTTCGACAATCGGCTGCCCCATTTTGCAGTAGCCGCAGGAATAGTCATAGAACTCAACGATGGTCACATCACCATCGGGATTGCCTAGAACGGGTGAGGTGGGATCGTTGTAAAGGCGGTCTTTATTCTTGGCGAGAGCTTCCTTGCTGACGGCCATTTGCTGCTGCTGATCGCGCTGCTTGAGCACTTCAACCGCCTTCATGACTGTTTCTGGTTCCTTATCAACCAGGAACTGGCGGACGATGGTTTCGATCTCGGCCTTTTGTGCATCGGTGAAGCCTTCTTCAGCCGCCATGACCGGCGGGGTGAGCAGCAGCGCGATGGCCGCCAGCGTCAGAAGTTTTTTCATCAAGCAGACTCCCGGAAAAGGTTAACAGCGAGGAAAACGTCTTATAGCATTTTCTCATCAAAGACATAACGGAAAATGCGACGCCTCATCTGAAAGTCAAGGGCGCATTATTCAGCTTTATCCTTAATGAGCCGTATATCCTGGACGCGCACGCGGTAAGGCGATTGCGGCGGGAGATTTTTCAAAGCGCGCGTGGCCAGCTGTTGCGCGGTTTTCGTGTCCCCATTGGTTACCGCTTCTTCGGCCAAGGCGTAATCGGCCATGCCGCGCGCTTCGGCATTGTTGCCGTCGCGGCCCCAGGCGGTTGCCAGCGCGCGCCAGGTGGCGGGCGATTGCGGCTCGATGCGCACGGCTTCCAGCAAATGCTTGATCGCTTCCGCCGTCGCGGCTTGCCCATTGTTTTGCAGCAGAGCGTTGCCCAGTGCCGATTCGATGAGGGCCGATCCGGGCTGCAGGCGCACGGCGATGCGATAAGACGCAATCGCCGCATCGACGCGGCCATTTTCATAGAGCATCTGACCGCGCAGTTCATGAAAGAAAGGATTGGACGGTTCGGTTTCAATCAACTTGTCGGTCAGCGCCAGAGCCTTGTCGAGCTGGTTCGTGCGATAGAGCGCGATGGCGCGGGCATAACGCCCGGTGATGCTTGCGTCATTGTCGGTATAGCGCAGCAAGGCATTTTCCGGCTGCAGGAAGCCGAGCAGCTTCGCCTTGATGCGGGCATGCATGTCGGCATATTCAGCGGGCAGCGTTTTGTCGCTGTTCGGCGAGATTTCGACGTGATGCTCGACCGCGCTGACGCGATCCTGTGTCAGCGGATGGGTGCGGACATATTCCGTCTGGCGGCTGTTGGGCAGATAATCCTGCACCTGCAGTTTCTTCATGAAGTCGAGAAAACCGCGTGCCGACCAGCCGACAGCGTCGAGAAAGCGCATCGCGGCAGCATCGGCCGATCCTTCCTGCGCCCGGCTGAAGCCGAAATAGTTGCGCTGTGCCAGCTCTTGCGCGCCGCCCAATGCAGCCATACCTGCTTCGGAGCTTTTAGCCAGAACGCCTGCCGCGATACCGGCGACCATGCCGAGAATGGCTTCGAACGAGGCGTTGCGCATTGCTTCCGTGCCGCGCACCAGATGGCCGCCCGCGACGTGGCCAAGTTCGTGCGCGAGCACGCCGATCAGCTGGTCGGGCGAGTCGGTTTTCTGAATGAGGCCGGTGAAGACAAAGACGTTCTGCCCGCCCGCCACGAAGGCGTTGATGACGTTATCCTGCACCAGGATGAAATTGACAGCGTCGGGATCAAGCCCCGCTACGCGCATGATCGGTGTCATCATGATACGCAGATCATGCTCGATTTCGGCATCGCGGATGTAGTTCAGGCGCGGGCCGCCGGTATCACGGGCAAAGCCTGCCGCTGGCGCCAGCAAGAAAGGCAATGCCAGGATCAGCGCATAAAATGCCATGCGCGACAAGGACAAGACCGTGCGCAAAGCCTCGGGCTGCCGCACGCGCAGCATGTTATTGCTGCCCGGTCAGACGCCGCCACCAGCCGCCCTTCGGCTTGTCCGGTGCCTGGTTGACGATTTCATAGGACGCGGCAAGACGCGGTGCGTTTTCTTCGCGTGGCGTCGTATCGAGGTCATGGATGCTGACCGGAATTTCACGACGCGGTTGTGCGACGGGTTGCGGCGCCGTTTCCGGCGCAGCAGCATAGTCTGTCGTATCGCCGTTGACCTGCTGTTGGCCATTATCATGCGTACGTTCGCCGCGTTCGCCAGCTTCGCCACGACCGCCACGACGGCGACCGCCGCGACGCCCACGGCGGCGCGGACGCTGCTCGTCATTCGCGGCGGCGGCGTTTTCGCCTTCGCCTTCATCTTCGGAACGGTTGCCATTCGGCTCGTTATCCTGCACGGCGGCTTCCGTCTCTTCGCTCGGCGCAAAGTTGCGCGGCGGACGATTGTTGCGGGCACCACGGCGGCTGCGATCACGATCGCCGCGTTCGCGGCGTTGACCTTCGCGGCCATAGCCTTCACCGTTGCTCGCGGCGATGGGGAAGGCCATTTCATCCGGCGTTTCTTCCGACGAGGCCATGATCGCGTCGAGATTGACGGCGGGACCGTCATGATCGTCGCGGCTACGCGCCTTCACGCGCTCCAGGTTAAACTCGGACGGCGGCAGATCCTCGGAATCGTCGAACTGCGCGGTGATGTTGTAACGCTGCTGGATATTCTGCAGCGCTTCGCGCTTGTTGTTGAGAATATAAAGCGCGACCTTGGCCGGGAGGCTGACGCGATAATCGCCGGCGCGATTGCGGATGCCTTCCTGCTCCAGCGCGCGCAGCACCGAAAGCGCGGTCGATTCCGTGGCACGGACATAGCCGAGTCCGGCGCAGTGCGGGCATTTTTCAAAATTGGTTTCGAGCAGACTGGGGCGCAGACGCTGACGCGACAGCTCCATCAGGCCGAAATGCGAGATGCGGCCGATCTGCAAGCGGGCGCGATCCGAGCGCATCGCTTCCTTGAGGCGGCGTTCGACGGCGGCATTGTTACGGCCATCTTCCATATCGATGAAGTCGATGACGACAAGGCCCGCGAGATCGCGCAAGCGCAGCTGACGCGCCACTTCCTCGGCGGCCTCGAGATTGGTCTTGAGCGCGGTTTCCTCGATATGGCGTTCGCGCGTCGCGCGGCCCGAGTTGACGTCAATCGCGACCAGCGCTTCGGTCGGGTTGATGACGAGATAACCACCCGAGCGCAGCTGGACCGTTGGGCTGTGCAGCGCATCCACCTGCTCCTCGACCTGATAGCGGAAGAAGAGGGGGATGTTCGGGTCGTCGTAATAGCGAATCTGATCGACCGCGTCGGGAATCATCATCTGCATGAAATCGCGGGCGCGGTCATAGCCCTGGCGGCCCGCGACGAGGATTTCCGAGATATCGTTGGAATAGAGGTCACGCAACGCGCGTTTGATGAGGTTCGCTTCCTCATAGATCAGCGCCGGCGCCGTCGATTGCAGCGTCTGCTCGCGGATATTATTCCACAGGCGCAGGAGATAATCGAGATCGCGCTGGATATCGGCGATTTCCTGTTCCATGCCTGCCGTGCGCAAGATCAGCGCCATGCCTTCGGGCACATCAAGCTGGTCGAGGATCTCTTTCATCCGGCGACGGTCTTGATGGTTGGTGATCTTGCGCGAAACCCCGCCGCCATGCGCGGTGTTCGGCATCAGGACGCAATAGCGGCCCGCGAGCGAAAGGTAGGTCGTCAGCGCCGCGCCCTTGTTGCCGCGCTCTTCCTTGACCACCTGCACCAGCATGACCTGACGGCGCTTGATGACTTCCTGAATCTTGTATTTGGGGCGGCGCGGACGCACAAAGCGCTCCGGCGCGACATCGGCAGCTTCACCGCCGACTGTCTCGAACGTAGTTTCCGCCACAGCCTCTTCGGCGCCCTCGGCTGCCGGGGCTGCCGCATTGGCGGCGATCAACGGCGCGCCGTCGCTCACGGTGGATTGAGCAAAATCGCTGACCAGCGAGCTGTTGCTTTCCGGCGCGAAGCCGGGAATGAGGTCCGACACGCTGCCGGAACCCGGCTCATCCGACCAGGTCGGCTGCACCGCGAGTTCGTGGGCGGCCCGGTTCTCGTGCTCAGCCTCATGGGCGACAATTTGATCTTCCGGTTCGGAAAGATCAAAATCGGTCAGCTTGCCGGGGCCTTCGGTGATGATCGGCGCGTCGGCCAAATCGTCGTCATTGTCGCTCTCAGCCGCGTGCTCTTCCGGACGGTCGCCGACCGGGATCCGGTAATAGTCCGGGTGGATTTCCGAGAAGGCGAGGAAGCCGTGCCGGTTGCCGCCATATTCAACGAACGCCGCCTGCAGCGACGGCTCAATCCGGATCACTTTAGCCAGATAAATGTTGCCTTTCAGCATCTTGCGATTGGCAACTTCGAAATCGAGATCGTCGAGACGATTACCGTCAACGATCGCTACCCGGGTTTCTTCCGCATGGGTAGCATCCACAAGCATACGCTTGGCCATATTTTTCTTTCTCCCGCCAGACCGTCGCCCACATGCGCTTTTACAAGCTGCCATGCGGCGCCATGACCGGCAAAACGATACGCAGGGGGACCAATTCCCCCGGCTGGGCAAAGATCGCTGCGGGTTAATTTTCCGGATAGCGATCAGGGTTTGTTCCGAATCCGTCCGCCGCGCCGCAAGTTTCAGATATTGGCCGACTGGGGCCGCCCAGTATTATCGGGGGGCACAGGTCTCGAGACGGCGCATCATAGGCCGATTTATTCAAAACTTACAATCAAAGATTTCGTCCCTTGATTTTGTTCAATTTTTTACTCAAACAAGCCTATCGCATAAAAGACTCAATCTTGCCGTTAATATCGGCTATCACTCCGTCTCTTAATCGCGTCGATGGCTCGGGTATGCGCTTTTTTCTGTATCTCGCTTCGGCAGCTTTCCTGCTGCTGCTGGTTGGTCTTGCCGCCGGGTTTTACCTCTTTACGGAATATAGCCGCGATTTGCCGGACCATGAGGTGCTCAAGGATTACCGGTTGCCGACCTTGTCGCGGGTCTATGCCGGGGACGGACGGCTGGTTTCGACCATTGCCGAAGAGCAGCGAGTCTTCGTACCGATCGATTCGATTCCCAAGCGCGTCATCAACGCTTTCATTTCGGCCGAGGATAAGAATTTCTACAGCCACGGCGGGGTGGATCCCGAGGGCATCGCGCGCGCGGCGCTGGGTTATGTACAGAAGGTCAAGCAAGGCAAGCGGGCGGGCGGAGCTTCCACCATCACCCAGCAGGTGGCGAAAAATTTCCTGATCGGCGACGAATACAGCTTCAAGCGCAAAATCCGCGAGGCGATCCTGGCCGTCCGCATCGAGCGCGCGCTCAGCAAGGACCGGATTCTCGAGCTTTATCTCAACAAGATTTTCCTCGGCAACCGCTCCTACGGTGTCGCGGCGGCGGCGCAGAATTATTTCGGCAAATCGCTCGATGAGCTGACGATTGCCGAAGCGGCTTATCTCGCGGTTTTGCCGAAAGCACCGAACAATTACCATCCGGTGCGCGATCATGACAAGGCGATCGAGCGACGCAATTGGGTGATTGGCCGTATGCTCGAAGATGGCCGCATCACGCAGGCGGAGGCGCAGGAAGCGCTCGGCGAGCCGCTGCTCATGCGCCAGCGCGATGCCGAAAGCACGGTCACGGCGGATTATTTCGCCGAAGAAGTGCGACGCGAGTTGATCGGGCGGTTTGGCGAGCCGATGGTCGGGCAGGGCGGGCTGGTGGTGCGCACCAGTCTCGATCCGGCGATGCAGGCGCTGGCGACCCGATCGCTGCGCGACGGGCTCATCGATTTCGACATGCGCGTGCGCGGCTATCGCGGCCCCGTTGCACGTCATGTCAATCTGCAGAGCTGGGGGGCGGCGCTCAAGAATATCGGCGCACCGCCGGGGGCCGAAGAGTGGGACCTGGCCGTCGTGTTGCGCGTGCTGGGCGACAAGGTCGAGATCGGGCTCAAGGACGGGCGCACCGGACAAATTCCGTGGAAGGAAATGAAGTGGGCGCGCAAGGAGCTGGCGGAAGGTTTCGGGCCGCCGGTCAACAAGCCCGCCGATGTGGTCGCGGCGGGCGATGTCGTGCTCGTCGATGCGGTGGACGCGGCGCACGGTCAATATGGCTTGCGGCAGGTGCCGAAGGTTTCCGGCGCGATTGTCGTGATGAATCCGCACACCGGGCGCGTTTATGCCATGACTGGTGGCTTCAGCGCCAAGATCAGCGTTTTCAACCGCGCGACGCAGGCGTGGCGGCAACCGGGGTCGTCCTTCAAGCCGTTCATCTATCTCGCGGCGCTCGACCGTGGCTTCACGCCTTCAAGCCTCGTGATGGACGCGCCCTTCGCCTATAATCCGGGGCCGGGCCAGCCGATCTGGCGGCCGGAAAACTATTCGCAGAAATTCTATGGGCCGACGCCGCTGCGCGTCGGGCTCGAGAAGTCGCGCAACGTTATGACGGTCCGGCTCGCGAACGCCATCGGCATGAGCACCGTCATCGATTACGCCAAGAAATTCGGCATTGCCGATGAGATGCCGAATTATCTCTCCTATGCGCTGGGCAGCAAGGAAACCACGGTGCTGCGCATGACGACCGCCTATGCCATGCTCGACAATGGCGGCAAGAAAATCACGCCGACGCTGATCGACCGCGTGCAGGATCGCGACGGCAAGACGATCTGGCGGCGCGACGACGCGCAATGCCCGACCTGTCAAGTGGCTGAAGACCAGACGGCGAACTTCACGCCGCCGGAAATCGCCGATACACGGCCGCAGGTTGCCGATCCGCGCACGGTCTATCAGCTGGTTTCGATGATGGAAGGCGTGTGCGAGCGCGGCACGGCGGCCAAGTTGCGCGAGCTCGGTAAGCCGATCGCGGGCAAGACTGGCACGACGAACGACAGCAAGGATGTCTGGTTCCTGGGCTTCACGCCCGATCTGGTGGCGGGCGTCTTTGTCGGCTACGACACGCCGGTTTCGCTCGGTTCGCATGAAACGGGGGCGAGCGTCTCTGTGCCGATCTTCGAAAATTTCATGCGCGAAGCACTCAAGGACAAGCCAGCCACACCGTTCCGTGTGCCGCCGGGCTTGAATCAGGTACGGGTCGATGCCGCGACGGGCCGACTGGCGGGCGAAGAGACGAAGGTCGCGATCTGGGAAGCGTTCGTGCCGGGGACGGAGCCGGGCGAACAGGCGGCGCAGGTGCTCGATGGCAGTGCGGGCGAAATCGGCTATAATCCGCAAGGGCAGGATGGCGGCAATTCCGGCGATGTCAATCCGGAAGGCAGCGAACCGCTCGACGGCACGATGCCGTCTTTTGCGAATTATCCGCCGACCACGCAACAGCCGGGCATCGCATTGCCGGGGCAGCAGGGCGATCCGAACGCGCAACCAGGCCTGCCGGTACAGAATGTGCCGGTGAACGGGGTTTATCCGGCCCCGGTCAATGCGTTGCCGCAGGGTCAGCAGCCTGCAAACACGGCTCCGACAACCGGCGGCCTTTACTAAGCCGCAAGCTGGGCGGCGAGCCAAGCATTGCTATGCCGGTCGGCCGCATGAACGCGCAAGATGTCGATGCGCTTTTCAGCCAGCCGCAACGAGATCCCGATCCCGTCATCGTCGCGTGCCGCAGCAGGGCGCTGCGACCAGATGCTCATGAATGATTTGCGCGAATGACCGATCAGGAGGCGCACCGGCAGGTCGAGGAACTCATGGCAACGGCGCAGTAGCGCCAGCGATTGCTGCGGCGTCTTGCCGAAGCCGATGCCGGGATCGAAGATGATGCGCGACAAGGCGATACCGTTGTCTTGCAGGAAGGCTAGTTTTGCTTCGGCCCAGCCGCGTACGGCCGCGACCGGATCGCAATATTTGTCTAACACGACGTTTTTATCGGCGGGGATGGACAGGCTGTGCATCAGCACATAGTCGCAATCGCTACTCTTGAGCAGCGGCAGCATCGCGCTATCGGCAAGGCCACTGACGTCGTTGATGACCGTTGCGCCCTTGGCCAAGGCTTTGCTCGCGGTCGCGGCGCGATAGGTATCAATGCTGATTTTCGGACGTAACAGCCGGTTGCGGTAATGTTTGTCGATGATTTCGAGCGCCGGTGCGAGGCGCAACCATTCTTCCGTTTCGGTCAGCGGCAGCGCGCCGGGACGGGTCGATTCCGCGCCGAGGTCAAGAATTTGAATTCCGGCCTCATCATAAGCGCCGAGGCGCTGAACCAGTTGCTCGGGTTTGGCAAGCTGGCCGCCGTCGGAAAAAGAATCCGGCGTTAGATTTAAAATGCCCATCCAGAGCGGGGCATGGCCGGGCAGGGCGCGTGCGCGCTGCAATAATGGTTCGCCGTTCGGCAGTACGAGGCCGGGGCAGAGATGCAGCAGCGGGTCGAGTACGAAGCTGCGGTCGAGCAGGCCGTAATGCGGGATTTGCAGATCGGGTGTGGCAACCTGCTCGTTGCCGAAGAGCAGGATATCGAGATCAATCGGGCGCGGCCCCCAGCGATCGGTCGCGATGCGGCCCAGCGCGGTTTCGATCTGCTTCAGCGTTTCTAGCAGTCGTTCCGGCGTTTCCGACCATGCCAGCGTCAGCGCGCTGTTGAGATAGGGAATGTTCCATTCCGCCGGAGCGTCCGGCGGCAGCATGGCGGGCGTGGTGAAGATTGGGCCGGTTTTGAGCGCGGACACCGCAGGATGTGCGAGCAGGGCGCGAATGGCGGCTTCGAGATTGCCGAGGCGGTCGCCCAGATTGCTGCCGAGGCCGATGGTGCAAAGCATATTCATCAGCCCCGGCGTGCCGCGATCAGGCGGCGGCGCGCTGCGCTTCCGGCTGATGCACTTCGGTCAGGAAGTCCCACAGCGCTTGCGCGGCGCTTTCAGCCGCGGCGGCCGCTTCCTGCTTTTGCGCTTCCGGCAGTTTGTCGAGAATATCCTTCAAGACCTGGCGGTGGACGACATCGGCGCTCTTGTGGACTTCAAAGAATTGCAATGTGCGTTCGTCGGTCACGCCATATTGCGTCTTGAGGCCGGTGATTTTCGAGTCCGCGACTTCCGGCACTTGCGCTTCATAGGCATAAAGCGCGCCCAAGCCTTCATGGAAGCTGCGGCGAGCGTGGCCGAAGAAAGTGTCCATCACGTTCTGGATGGCGGCGCGCGGCGTACCGGCCTGCACGGCGGCGCGGTCGGCGCCCATGCCTTCGGCGAATTGCAGCCATAGCTCCGGATGCGGCGTGCCATAAGTCACGCCTTCTTCGTCATTGAGGTTTTCGAGAATGGTGCGGCGCTGTTCGGCGTTTTCGCACAGCGAATGGATGGCGCCGAGATAGCGCGGGAAAGCATCGACATGATGGTAATATTGCGCGGCATAGTCCTGCAACTGGCCTTGCGTAATTTTGCCCTGCATCCAATCCATATAAAACGGGTGTTGCAGCAGGTGAAGCGGCGCGAGCTTGGCGGCGAAAATATCGGTCATGGCGGGGCCTTTCAGCGGTTAGGAGGCAGGACAGGAATGGTACCCTAATGCATGCGGGCAGGCTGGGCAACCGGCAAAGCCAGATTCTGGCCAAATTTTACCTTGTCATCATGGCCGCCTATGGCCATAACAACTGCCTGTTGTGAATGGGGAATACGCATGCGTGCAGAAATACAGGCGGTTGTTGCGGCGGTTGAAAAATCGCTGGCCCTGCTGAGGAGGCATCTTTGACTACGAAAAGTCATGTGCCCGGCTTGAGGAGCTGAACGCTCTCGCCGAAGACCCGAAATTATGGGACGATTCCCGAAACGCGCAGGACGTTATGCGCGAACGGACCAAGCTTGACCAGGCGCTCGGCAGCTATCGCGCCATCGCCAACGAATTGGCCGATTCCATCGGGTTGCTCGAAATGGCAGAAGCCGAGGGCGACTCGGCGCTGGTCACGGAAGCCGAACAGGCGCTCTCGGCGCTGCAGGAAAAGGCGGCGCAGCGCGAGTTGGAAAGCCTGCTTTCCGGCGAGGCTGACGGCAATGATTGTTATCTTGAAGTCAATGCCGGGGCGGGCGGTACGGAGGCGCAGGATTGGGCGCAGATGCTGCTGCGCATGTATACGCGCTGGGCAGAACGCCACGGTTATAAGGTGCAATTGCTCGACGAAAATGACGGCGAAGAGGCGGGCATCAAGTCCGCGACCATCCAGATCGCCGGACACAACGCGTATGGCTGGCTCAAGACCGAGTCCGGCGTGCATCGGCTCGTGCGTATCAGCCCCTATGATGCCAATGCGCGGCGTCATACCAGTTTCTCGAGCGTCGCGGTCACGCCGGTGATCGACGACACCATCGAGATCGAGGTTAACGAGGCCGATCTGCGCGTTGATACTTATCGTGCATCCGGCGCGGGCGGGCAGCACGTCAATAAGACGGAAAGCGCGGTGCGTTTCACGCACATTCCGACGGGTATCGTCGTGGCCTGTCAGCAGGAACGGTCGCAGCATAAGAACCGTGCGACGGCGATGAAGATGCTGCGTGCTCGGTTGTATGAGCTTGAACTCAAGAAGCGCGAGGCGGTGGCGGACGCGGTCGAGGCGCAGAAGACCGATATTGGCTGGGGTCACCAGATCAGGTCTTATGTGTTGCAGCCATACCAGATGGTCAAAGACCAACGCACCAATGTGGAGAACACGCAGGCGCAAGCCGTGCTGGACGGCGATATCGACATGTTCCTGCAGGCGTCGCTCGCGTCGCGCATCAAGGGGCGTGAGGCGGAAGCTTAATATCTTCCCTCGACGGCGGGCGGAGCCTTCGGCTCCTTGCCTAAGCTCGCATAAGCTCGCGGGTGCTCAATGCACCACCTCAAGGCAAATCAATCTGTGAAGAACGGATTGATTTGCCTTTCGGATTATTTATTCCCGCGACGCCGGGCGGGAGCACGCGGCTTTCATCTCGTGATTTTAGAAAAACAGCTTCATTGCGCCTTCATAGCCGACATAGAGTGCGATGAGCAAAATCAGACCGGCGGAAAAGTAAGGCGCTTTGTGTGTCAGTTTGCTCAGACCTGACCAGCGTTTTGCAGCATGCTTCATCCCCAGCGCTGCGATGACGCCGGACATGACCAGCGTGACGGCAAGGCCGATGCTGAAGCAGAGCACGAGTCCGGCCCCCAGCGTGAATGCCTTGAGCTGCAGGCAAAGTAGCAGCACGGTGATTGCGGCGGGGCATGGCAGCAGTCCGCCCGTGAGACCGAACATGATGATCTGGCCTGTCGTTGCTTTGCCGTTGCCAAACTGGCGCTTGATATCATCGGCATGCTGGCGGGCGTGATCGTCCAGCGGCTCGTCGTGGTCGTGGTTGTGGTCATGATCATGATGGTGATCGGAGCCGTGATGATGGTTATGGCTATGCCCATGAGCTTGCGGCTTGCGGTTGCGGCTGATGCGCCAGACCATCCAAAGTGCCACACCGGCCATGATGACGGCGGAGATAAGCTGAAAATATGGCTCTGTCGTTTCGGCATTCCAGTGACTGCCAAAATAAATACCGCCGAGTGCCACAAGCCAGACAATCGCGGTGTGTGAAATGGTGGCCGCGATGCCGAGCAGGATGGCCTGCTTGACTGTGCCGTGAATGGCCACAATGAAGGCCGCCATCATGGTTTTGGAATGGCCTGGTTCAAGTCCGTGTAGTGCGCCGAGCAGAATAGCGGTCGGGACAAAGAGCCAGGCATTGGCCGTGCCTTGCTGCAGTAGTGTGGTCAGTTCGGTCATGCTTCGTCCCTAACTAAAGGTATTTGGTGAGCGCCTTAAGTTCTTTGAGCGCCGTGCCGTTGGCGCCGTCCTTATCGCTCAGGCAATGTTCGATATGGTCATGGATCAGGGTGCGCTTGGCGTTGGCGACCGCGCTTTCCACGGCATGGAGTTGTTGCGCGATATCAAGGCAGGGGCGCGCCTCGTCAAACATCTTGAGCGTCGCCGCGAGATGGCCGTGCGCGCGCTTCAGGCGTTTGACGATTTCGGGGTGGCTCGTGTGCTTCATCCTGTCCTCCGGGGTGAGGGTGGGGATAATCATATCCCCCTGGATAGGATATAGCAAGCCGACAAAAATGCGGCCAGAATGTGTATTCCGGCACTTAGA
>JBDHTV010000018.1:0-15957 GCA_039808825.1 Bdellovibrionales bacterium
ACGGCTGCCGCAGCCGAGCCCACGCCGGCGCTCAACCCGGCGCCGTCCTTGACCCCACGCAATACGGGCGGCCCGCTGTTGCCGAGCGTCTTGCCCGAAAAAACGCCTTGATGACGGGCAAGCCCATTGTGTGACATAATCAAAAAATATAAAGGAAAAATCATGCTGCGTTCTTGCGCCTTGCTCGCTCTCCTTTTTCTGCTGACCGGCTGTTTCGGCGTCAGCGACTTCGGCGATTATTGGGCCCAAAGCCGCCTCGACTCTGCGCTGACCGGGCGCTGGCAGAAGCTGCCGGACGCCAAAAGCAGCGGCGCGGTCGAGCAGCTGGTTTTCACCGAACAGGATGGCGCGCACGATGTCGCCGCGTTGGTCGATGGCAAACCCGCCGAAGATTTCGATGCCCCCTATCCGGTCAAAAGCCTGACGCTCGGCAAGCAGCATTATCTGTTGAGCCGCACGCGTGGCTTGGGCGGCGATATGGTGCGCTATGAGCTTAAAGGAAAGCAGCTGCTGTTCTACAGCTTGCAGCCCAAGGCGCTGGCGCGCTTGCCCAAGCCGCCTGCCAATGTGAAGGTGGATGAATACACCGTGACCATCACCCGGCTCGATGCCGCGACGGCGCAGTGGCTGACTGCGCTGCCCGACGACGCCAAGCTCTGGCAGCGCGTTGCCGCTTACCGGCAGGTGCCATGACGCGACCGCTGATTCCCGACCAGCTAATTCAGGAAACGACTTTTTATCTCTCCGGTGCTTTGCCGTGTCCCTATCTTGCCGGGCAGATGGAACGCAAGCTTTTCGCGCGCATGGGCGAGGATAAGATTGCGGCGGTGGCGCTCAACAGCCTGCTGACCCAGACCGGTTTTCGCCGCAGCCACGATGTGATTTACCGGCCCGCCTGTCCCGCCTGCTCGGCCTGCGTGCCGGTGCGCATACCTGTCGGCGGTTTCGTCCCCGATCGCACCCAGCGCCGCCTTGTCCGCCGTTGCCGCGATTGGACGACGCAATGGGAACCGCCGGACGCCGACAATACGCATTATGCGCTGTTTCATCGTTATCAGTGCGCGCGCCATGCGGAAAGCGACATGGTGCAGATGGATGCGGCGGCCTATCGCAGTATGTTGCTGGACGGCAGTGCGAGTTTGCAGCTGCTGACGCTGCGCGATCCGGTGGGTGCGTTGCGGGGCGTGTTGCTCGCGGATCGGCTTGCCGATGGCTTTTCCGCCATCTACAGCTTTTATGACCCTGATGCTGTGGGCCTGAGCCTCGGTACCTTGCTGGTTTTGCGGCTGATTGCAGAAGCCGCGGCGGCGGGCTTGCCCCATGTCTATCTCGGCTACTGGATCGCCGCGTCGCGCAAAATGGCCTATAAGGCCAATTTCCGGCCGCAGGAGCATCTGACCGCCGCAGGTTGGTGCGCCGTTGCCTGAGCGCGCCAAATTGCCTACAACAGCGCCATGACGACGACCATCACCAGCATCATCGCGCCGGAGCTGGCCGGGCAGCGGCTCGACAAGGCGCTGGCCGCCGCCTTTGCCGAACACGGCTATTCGCGCACCCGGCTGCAGCAATTGCTCGCCGCGGGCGCCGTGACCGTCAACGGCGCGGTGGTGACGGATGCGGCGCTGCCGGCGCTGGCCTCGGCCGCCGTGACGCTGACGCCGCCGCCTGCGGTTGCGGCGACGCCGCAGGCCCAGACGCTGCCGCTCGTCGTCCTCTATGAAGACGATGATCTGCTGATCATCGACAAGCCGCCGGGGCTCGTCGTGCATCCCGCCGCCGGGCATCATGACAATACGCTCGTCAACGCCTTGCTGGCCCATTGCGGCGCGAGTCTGAGCGGCATCGGCGGCGTGGCGCGGCCCGGCATCGTCCATCGGCTCGATAAGGATACCAGCGGCCTGCTCGTCGTCGCCAAGCATGACCGCGCCCATCATGGCCTCGCCGCGCAATTCGCCGACCGCAGCCTGAGCCGGACTTATCTCGCTTTCGTCTGGGACCTGCCGCAACCGGCGCGCGGTGAAATCGATCTGCCGATCGGTCGCGACGCGCAGAACCGGCAGAAAATGGCGGTGCGCCCGGCGGGCGGCGGCAAGACGGCGCTGACTTATTATGAAGTGACCGAGAATTTCGGTACGCGCGCCGCGCTCGTGACCTGCGCGCTTGCCACGGGGCGCACCCACCAGATCCGCGTTCATCTCGCCCAGCTGGGCCATGCCGTGATCGGCGACCCGCTCTATGGCCGACCCCGGCGCGGCAAGGATCCGCTGACCCAGCTTTTGCGCCGCTTCCCGCGTCAGGCGCTGCACGCCACGGCGCTGAAGCTCATCCACCCCATGACCGGAAAAGCCATGCAGTTCAAGAGCTTGCTGCCGCCGGATTTAATCATGTTACACCGGGAATTGCGGGCTTATACTAAACGCCCTACATCATGAACGGCGTCCGTATGGCGCCGGAACCGGGATATTGACGTGACCAATCTTGCCGCCAATCTGCCGACGCTGAGCAGCGAAGGGAACCTCGCTTTCTATCTGGACGCGATCAAGAAGTTCCCCATGCTGCACGCCGAGGAGGAATATACGCTCGCCAAAACCTGGCGCGCGCATGGCGATCTGCAAGCTGCGCACCGGCTTGTCACCTCGCATCTGCGGCTCGTCGCCAAGATCGCGATGGGTTATCGCGGCTATGGCCTGCCGGTCGCCGACCTGATCGCCGAGGGGAATATCGGCCTGATGCAGGCGGTCAAGCGCTTTGACCCCGAGAAAGGCTTCCGCCTTTCGACGTACGCCATGTGGTGGATCCGCGCCTCGATCCAGGAATATATCCTCCATTCCTGGTCGCTGGTGAAGATCGGCACCACGGCGGCGCAGAAACGGCTGTTCTTCAACCTGCGCCGTATCAAAAAGGATATGCAGGCGATTGACGAAGGCCAGCTCACGCCCGCTCAGGTCACCAAGATCGCCAAGCAGCTCGATGTCGCGGAGCAGGAAGTCATCAATATGGAACGCCGCTTGAGCGGGCCGGATCATTCCCTCAATGCGCTCGTCAAGGCCGACGGCGACAGCGAATGGCAGGACTGGCTCGTCGATGAGCGCGACAATCAGGAAGAGACGCTCGGCGCCGCCGAGGAGCAGGCCGAACGCCACAAGATGCTGCAGAGCGCATTGACCCGGCTCAATCCGCGTGAACAGGCCATTATCGCGCGCCGCCGCATGACCTACCCGCCCGCCACGCTCGAGGATCTGGCGCAGGAATATGGCATCAGCCGCGAGCGCGTGCGCCAGATCGAGGCCAAGGCCTTCAGCAAGCTGCAGGACCATATCCGCAGCCTGACGCTCGACGCCGTGCCCGCCTTGTCCAAACATTAGATGCCGATGACCGCTGCGCAACCGGTCACGCCGCCTGCTGCCGCGCCGTTGACCGTGGTCGAGTTCGACGCGGCCATGCGCCAGCTCGGCTGGGAAGGGAACCAGCTCGCGCTCGCGGTGTCGGGCGGACCGGACAGCATGGCGCTCGCGCTCTGCGCCGCGCAATGGGCCGCTCCGGCGGGCGTGCAGCTTGTCGCTTTCACGCTCGATCACGCGTTGCGGCCCGAGTCGGCGGCCGAGGCGACGCAGGTCGGGCGCTGGCTGCAGCGCTATGGCATCGAACATCATATTCTCTTGTGGGAGCATCCGCCGCTGACGCGCGCGGTGCAGCAGCAGGCGCGCGAAGCGCGCTACGCCATGCTGGCCCAGTCCTGCCGCTTGCGCGGCATCCGCGCGCTCGCGCTCGGCCATCAGCTTGAAGACCAGGCGGAAACCGTCCTGCTGCGCTTCGCCAAAGGCTCGGGCATCGACGGTCTCGCGGGCATGGCGCCGGTCACCGATTTTGCGGGTATCACGTTGCTGCGGCCGCTGCTCAATGTGCCGAAAGCCCGGCTCATCGCCACCTGCGACGCGGCGGACCAGCCCTTCGTCACCGACCCGTCGAACGCCAAGACCGCCTATGCCCGCGGTCGTCTGCGCGCCGCCGCCGATGTGCTGGCCGCCGAAGGGCTGACGCCAGAGCGTCTGGCCGATCTTGCCGCACGTGCCGCGCTCGCGAGCGATGCGCTCGGCTGCTACGCCAACCGTCTGCTGGCGCAGGCCGTCTTTTGGCAGCCCGCCGGCTATGCCGAATTGAACTTGCCGCGTTTCGCGCCGGAACCGGCGGAAATCCGCCAGCGCGTGTTGCGCCGCGTGCTGGAGCAGATCGGCGGCACGCGCTTGCCGCTGCGCCATGCCGCCGTGGCGGAGCTGGACGCCGCGCTGCAGCAGCCGCATCTCGCGCAGCGCACGCTACATGGCTGTGGCATCCGCGCCTATGACGGTCTGTGCCGTATTGTACGCGAGCTGGCCGCGATCAATGACAGCGCGCCGATCATGCCGGGCGAGAGCAGGATCTGGGATGGCCGGTTCCGCGTCGCGCTCGCGCCGGCTGCGCCGCGGGGCCTGACTTTGGCCGCGCTCGGTATCCAGCCGCATGATTGTTTGGAGCGGGTCGCGCCCGGGTTGCGTCAGGCCGTGCCCTTAGGGCAAGTGCGCGCTGCCTTGCCGGCATTGTGGCGCGAGACGGAGCTGGTGGGTGCGCCCTTTTATGGGCCGGGGGCGGACTGGCTGACCTGCGAGCTGCTAATCGCCTGAAAAGTCAAGCGGTTTAAGGGAGTAAGCCAAAAAATACGCCGCGCTGCCCGCTATTGTATCCCGTAGGATTCGTATTATCTTAAGGTGTATTGCCCTATGCTTAATGTGGGGCGCAGTTTCTTCGGCAGACAATCGAGGTTTCCTTGAATCAGTTCGGCAAAAACCTGGCGATGTGGATCGTCGTGGCCTTGTTCCTGGTCTTCCTGACCCGGATGTTCCAGGAACCTGCGGCGCAGAATATCCAGACCGTGCCTTTCTCCGATTTCATGGCCAAGGTGCAGGACGGCGCCGTGACCGATGCCGAGATTCGCGGCAAGATCGTCGTCTATCATCTCAAGGGCGGCAATGGGCAGGCGCAGAGCACCTATGTGCCGGAGGACGCCGCCATCGTCGACAAATTGCTTGCCAAGAATGTGCGCATCAACGCGAAACAGGATGACAGCAATAATCCGGGTCTCTTAGGCGTATTGCTGACCTGGTTCCCGATGTTTCTGTTCGTCGGCATGCTGTTCTATCTCATGCGCCAGATGCAGTCCGGCAGCGGCAAGGCGATGGGTTTCGGCAAAAGCCGTGCCCGCCTGTTGACCGAAAAGACCGGCCGCGTCATGTTCGACGATGTCGCGGGCATCGACGAGGCGAAACAGGAACTGCAGGAAGTGGTCGAGTTTCTGCGCGATCCGCAGAAGTTCCAGCGCCTCGGCGGCAAGATTCCGAAAGGCGTGCTGCTGGTCGGCCCGCCCGGTACCGGTAAGACGCTGACCGCGCGCGCCGTGGCTGGCGAGGCCAATGTGCCCTTCTTCACCATCTCGGGCTCCGATTTCGTCGAAATGTTCGTCGGTGTCGGCGCGAGCCGCGTCCGCGATATGTTCGAGCAGGCAAAAAAACATGCGCCCTGTATCGTCTTCATCGATGAAATCGATGCGGTCGGCCGTCATCGTGGCGCCGGTTTGGGCGGCGGCAATGACGAGCGCGAACAGACGCTGAACCAGCTGCTGGTCGAAATGGACGGCTTCGAAGCCAATGAAGGCGTCATCCTGATCGCCGCGACCAACCGCCCCGACGTGCTCGACCCGGCGCTGCTGCGTCCGGGCCGTTTCGATCGCCAGGTCGTTGTGCCGAACCCGGACATTCTCGGCCGCGAGAAGATTCTGAAAGTGCATATGCGCAAGGTGCCGCTCGCCGCCGATGTCGATGCCCGCGTCATCGCGCGCGGCACGCCGGGCTTCTCGGGCGCCGATCTTGCCAACCTCGTCAACGAGGCGGCGCTGATGGCAGCGCGCGGCAATAAAAATCTTGTCGGCATGGCGGATTTCGAGCAGGCCAAGGACAAGGTCATGATGGGCGCCGAGCGCAAATCCATGGTCATGACCGAGAAGGAAAAAGAACTGACCGCCTATCACGAGGCTGGGCATGCGCTGGTCAATCTCAATGTGCCGCAGGCCGACCCGCTGCATAAGGTCACCATCATTCCGCGTGGCCGTGCTTTGGGTGTTACCTTCATGCTGCCGGAACGGGACAAATATTCGGAGAATATCACCGAACTGCGCTCCGACCTGGCCATTTCGTTTGGCGGCCGTATCGCAGAAGAGCTGATTTTCGGTCTCGAGAATGTCACGACCGGGGCTTCCGGCGATATTCAGCAAGCGACACGGACGGCGCGCCGCATGGTGACCGAATGGGGCATGTCCGACAAGCTCGGCCGGGTGCGCTACAGCGCCAACGAGCAGGAAATTTTCCTCGGTCACTCCGTGTCGCAGCAGAAAAATGTTTCGGAAGCCACCGCCAAGATTATTGACGATGAGATTCGCCGCCTGATTGAAGAAGGCGAAGCTGTCGCACGGCGTATTCTGACCGAGCGCCTTGCCGATCTGCATACGATTGCCAAGGCGCTGCTCGAATATGAGACCTTGAGCGGCGACGAGGTCAGGGCATTGCTGCGTGGCGAAGAAATCCGCCGCGACGACACGGACAGCGCGCCGAAGCCGCCGCCTGCGATTGTCACCAAGAAAACCTCGGTGCCGTCGAGTGTGAAGCCGGTTGACGATCTGCCGCCCGGGGCCGAGCCGCTGCCGAGTTGAGGCTTTGCGGTGATGAATAAAAAAGGGCGGAACCGGGTTCCGCCCTTTTGTTTGAGCACTCCACCGCGTTAGACTAGTATATACATATAAAGCGGCTTGCCGTTGGCATCGACATGGTTAGTACGCTTCGGCGCCAAACCGTTGGGGCCTTTCGGAGCGTTATCGGCATTGGTATAAACCACGGGCACGGCACCCGGATTGCCGCGCTCAAGCAGGCGCGCGGCGGCAGCGGCGAAACCGAGATCGGCGGCGGGCGGCCCCACCTGCACCGGCACGTCGATGGGCAGACCGAGCGCCTCGTCTTTGGCCTTGGTGGGCTGCGCCAGGAGAATGCCGGGTACGAAAGGCGCGGCGGCTGTCGGGCTGATGCCGATGATCTTGCTGTCTTTGTCGCTCATGCTGCTGCCTTAATTGACGATGCACATGCTGAGGCGTTGGCCATCAGCACTTTGCAAATCGGTCGGGAACGGCCGCAGCGCGTGGCCGTGCGTGCTGGTGCGGCCGCGCACATGGTCCGGCTTGCTGACATAAAGCACCGGTACGGAGCCGGGGGCCGCGGCGCATAAAGAGTGCGCGGCCAAAAGCGCAGCCTCCACCGTGGCAACCGGCTGACCGCTGCTGTGCGGCAGATAGGGCGACTGCCCGGCGGCGGCTTTGCCGCTATAGGGAGCCAGGAGCGCGCCACCGACAAAGGGCTGGCTGGCGCTGGGGTAGCCATGTTCAAAAGCCATCATCAAATCCTTTCCGTCCGGGCTAGTCCAATCCCCCCATCCTAGCCCTGAAACCCGAAAGTAAATAGGCGGCCCCCGGCTGGTTAACACCCCAAACATTGCTTTTACTTTTATGCATCCGGGCGTAAAGAAGGGGCAATCTGAACTCGCAATCTGAACCCTTTGCATCGGCTGGGCCCATGAAGTTCCGTTTCCCCATCGTCATTATCGACGAAGACCTGCGCTCCGAAAATGCCAGCGGCCTCGGCATCCGCTCTTTCGCCAAAGCGATCGAAGATGAAGGCATGGAAGTTCTTGGTGTTACGAGCTATGGCGATCTGTCGTCTTTCGCCCAGCAGCAAAGCCGTGCCTCGGCCTTTATTCTTTCCATCGACGACGAGGAATTCACGCCGGGTCCCGATCTCGATCCCGCTGTCTTGAATTTGCGCAAATTCATCGAGGAGATTCGCTTCCGCAACCGCGACATCCCGATTTACATTTACGGCGAGACGCGCACCGCGCGCCATATCCCGAACGACATTCTGCGCGAGCTGCACGGCTTCATCCATATGTATGAAGACACGCCGGAATTCGTCGCGCGGCATGTCATCCGCGAGGCCAAGAATTACCTCGCCGGGTTGGCCCCGCCCTTCTTCCGCGCCCTGACCCATTATGCGCAGGACGGTTCCTATTCCTGGCACTGCCCCGGCCATTCCGGCGGCGTCGCCTTTCTGAAGAGTCCAGTGGGGCAGATGTTCCACCAGTTCTTCGGTGAAAATATGCTGCGCGCCGACGTTTGCAATTCGGTCGATGAACTCGGCCAGCTGCTCGATCACACCGGCCCCATCGCGGCGAGCGAGCGCAATGCCGCGCGCATCTTCAACGCGGACCATTGCTTCTTCGTCACCAACGGCACCTCGACCTCGAACAAGATCGTCTGGCATTCGACCGTCGCACCGGACGATATCGTCGTGGTCGACCGCAATTGCCACAAATCGATTTTGCACGCCATCACCATGACCGGCGCGGTGCCCGTCTTCCTGACGCCGACCCGCAACCACTTGGGCATTATCGGCCCAATCCCGCTCAGCGAGTTCGAGCCCGAGAATATCCGCAAGAAGATCGCGGCCAATCCCTTTGCGCGCAACGATGGCCGCCAGCCGCGCATTCTGACCATCACGCAAAGCACCTATGACGGCGTGGTTTACAATGTCGAGATGCTCAAGGATACGCTGGGCGACACGATCAATACGCTGCATTTCGATGAAGCCTGGCTGCCGCATGCCGCTTTCCATGATTTTTACCAGGACATGCACGCCATCGGCAAAGACCGCCCGCGCACCCAGAATACGCCGATCTTCGCCACCCACTCGACGCATAAGCTGCTCGCCGGCATCTCGCAAGCCTCGCAGATCCTGGTGCAGGATTCTGAAACGCGCCAGCTTGATCGCAACCTGTTCAACGAAGCCTATTTGATGCACACATCGACGTCGCCGCAATATGCGATCATCGCGTCCTGCGATGTTGCTGCGTCGATGATGGAGCCGCCGGGCGGCACCGCACTCGTTGAGGAATCGATCCTCGAAGCGCTCGATTTCCGCCGCGCCATGCGCAAGGTCGATGACGAGTTCGGCGACGATTGGTGGTTCAAGGTCTGGGGCCCGGACGACCTCGTCGATGAAGGCATCGGCAGCCGCGAGGATTGGGTGCTGAAGCCGGGCGCGAAATGGCATGGCTTCGGCCAGCTCGCGGCGGGTTTCAACATGCTCGACCCGATCAAGGCGACGATCATCACGCCGGGGCTCGATGTCTCGGGTGAGTTTGCCAAGAGCGGCATTCCGGCGGCGATTGTCACCAAGTATCTCGTCGAGCATGGCGTCATCGTCGAAAAGACCGGGCTCTATTCCTTCTTCATTATGTTCACCATCGGCATCACCAAGGGCCGCTGGAACACGCTTGTCGCCTCGTTGCAGCAATTCAAGGACGATTACGACAAGAACCAGCCGATCTGGCGCGTGATGCCGGAATTCTGCCAGCAGCACCCCTGCTATGAGACGATCGGCCTCAAGGATTTGTGCCAGCGCATCCATGATATGTATGGCGCGGCCAATATCGCGCGCCTGACCACCGAGATGTATCTCTCGGACATGCAGCCGGCGCTGAAACCGTCCGACGCCTTCGCCAAGCTGGCGCACGGTCAGGTCGAGCGCGTGCCGATCGACGAGCTCGAAGGCCGCGTCACGAGCGTGCTGCTCACGCCTTATCCGCCGGGTATTCCGCTGCTTATTCCGGGCGAGCGTTTCAACCGCACGATTGTCGAATATCTGCAATTCGCGCGCGACTTCAACGTCCGCTTCCCCGGTTTTGAAGCGGATATCCACGGTCTGGTCGAAACCACGATTGACGGCAAGACCTTCTATTATGTGGATTGCGTCGCCGCATGACCGTGGCGGCGGCGCGGGCGCTCAACCGTCGGCTGCTCTGGGCTGGCTGGCTGTTGCTGTTCGTCGGCCTGTCTTTCGTGCTGGTGACCAGCAGCCAGTTTTGGATGGCGCAGTTTAACGACTCCGACGATTATATGCGCATGGCGCGCGTCCGCGATCTGCTGAACGGCCAGGGCTGGTATGATCTGAGCCAGCCGCGCCTGAGCCCCGGTGATCATTTCATCCTGCCCTGGTCGCGGCTCGTCGATATCCCGCTCGCCGCTGTCACGCTGCTATTCACGCCGCTGGTCGGGCAGATGGCCGCTTCCGGTGTCGCCGCCTTTCTCGTGCCTTTGCTGTGGCTGCTGGCGTTCGCGCTCGTACTGCCTTTGGCTGGGCGCGGTCTTATTCCGGCGCGGCGCGGCTGGCTGCTGCTGTTCGTCATGCTGTGCAGCTTCGCGCTGCTGCGCGAACTGCGCCCGATGCGCGTCGATCATCACGGCGCGCAGCTCTTTTTTGCGCTCGC
Source organism: Bdellovibrionales bacterium (assembly GCA_039808825.1). GTDB lineage: Bacteria > Pseudomonadota > Alphaproteobacteria > UBA9219 > RFNS01 > JAGOHT01. The sequence goes on from JBDHTV010000018.1 coordinate 10,399, forward strand.
CGCTTTCGTGACCTTGCGGCTTTATCAATTGCGGCCCGCGCCGCGCTGGCGTGCACTGACCGGCATTTTCTGCGCCTGTGGTCTCGCGATCGGCGCGGAATCATTCCTGTCTCTGGCTCTGTGCAGCGGCTGGATCATGCTGGGGGCTGCCTGGAGCAACGCGCCGCGGCGCGATGCGCTCGGTTTTGCCGCCGGTCTGCTCGGCACGCTGTTGCTGGCGTTGCCGCTGCTGCGTCCGCCCGCCGATTGGTTGGTCCACGATCTGGCCTTGCCCGCGCTGCCGCATCTGCTCGTCAGTTGTTTGCTCGCCGCAATTCTCCTGTTGTTGCACCGCTTGCCATCGTTGACCCGCTGGCGCGGGCTGGCCATTGCCACGTTCGGCGGGCTTAGTGCGCTCGCTATGCTGTGGCTGGCGCTGCCTGAGCTGCATGCCGGGCTCTATGGCGCGAATATGTCGGCCGACAATCAGAATCTGATTCTCGGCACGGTGCTCGAAGCCAAATCCTACCTGCAGCGCTTTGCCGGATTTGACGGCACCTGGCTGGGTGTCCGTCGCTACTGGCCGCTGACCGCACATAATCTGTTGTTGCCTGTGCTCGCCGCGCTGATCACGCTGGTACAGCTGGCGCGCACCAACCCGTGGCGGCATCCGGAACGGCGGCAGCGCTGGCAACTCTGGCTGCTGCAGGCTTGGTTCCTGCTGCCTGTCACATTGCTCGGCCTGTTTTGGCAGTCGCGCGTTGGCGTCTATATGGCGTTGCAGGCGCTCGTGCCGCTCGGTTGGCTGCTGGCGCAGGCCATGCAGGCCTGGCAACGCTGCGTGCCGTACCGGCTGCTGCGCCTGCCGTTGCAAATCATGACGCTTGCGCTGCTGCTCGTCCCGACGGTGTGGGGCGGCGCCTGGCTGCAGGGCGCGAAACCGGCGCAAGTTGTGCTGTTTCCGTCCTGGTATGTGCGTAACCCTTGCAATTTCAAGGCGATTGCCGATGCGCTGAACGACACGAAGCAATTTGGCAGCAAGCCGCTCAATATCATGGCGACGATGACGGGCGGGGCGGAACTGCTCTACCGCACCGATCACCGCGTTTTCGCCGCGCCCTATGATGTGAGCGGCAACGCGCTGGCGCTGCAGTTTTTTGGCGCGCGCGACCTGGGCGGCGCCTATCAACTGGCGCGGATGCACCACATCGATATCGTGCTGATGTGCGACGGCTATGCCAATTATTACCTGCCGGACGAAGCGGCGCGCCGGGCCGCCGGTGCCGCTGCGCATTATAGCCTGCGTAGCGAACCGATCCCGCCTGAGATCGCCGCCGACCGCGTGCTGGTCGATTATCTGATTCAGGGCGACGGGCCGGACTGGCTCCAGCCGATCCCGCTGCCTTTCACCGATTTGCACCTTTATCGCGTCCATTTGCCGCCCGCGCCATAATCGGCTAATTTGCCGCAAAGCGGAGAATCATATGGCAGAACGTAAACTTTTCGGCACGGACGGCATTCGCGGCGCCGCGAACAGCGAGCCCATGACCGCCATGACCATGCTGCGCGTGGCCATGGCCGCCGCCGCCATTTTCCGGCGCGGCAATCACCGCCACCGCGTCGTCATCGGCAAGGATACCCGCCTTTCGGGCTATTTGCTGGAGCCGGCGCTGACCACCGGCTTCATCAGCATGGGCATGGATGTGATTTTGCTCGGCCCGCTGCCGACCCCGGCGGTCGCGATGCTGACCACCAGCTTGCGCGCCGATCTCGGCGTCATGATCTCCGCCTCGCACAACCCCTATCAGGATAACGGCGTCAAGCTCTTCGGCCCGGACGGCTACAAGCTCTCGGACGAGATCGAGGCGCAGATCGAGGCGCTGGCATTGGCGCCGGAACAGCTGCAGCCCGTCGCCTCGTCCGAGCTTGGCCGCGCCGCGCGGCTCGATGACGCGCTCGGCCGCTATGTCGAATGGGTCAAGGGCACGTTCCCGCGCGGGCAGAATCTCGACGGCCTCAAGATCGTCGTCGATTGCGCCAATGGCGCCGCCTATCGCACCGCGCCGACCGTGCTGTGGGAACTTGGCGCCCAGGTCATCCCCATCGCCGTCAACCCCGACGGCAAGAATATCAATGATCGTTGCGGCGCGACCGCGCCGCAGCTGATGCAGGAAAGCGTCGTCATGCATGGCGCCGATCTCGGCATCGCGCTCGACGGCGATGCTGATCGCCTCATCGTCGCGGACGAGAAGGGCCGCCGGATTGACGGCGACCAGCTCATGGCGCTGATCGCCCAGGCCTGGGCCGAAGCCGGGCAGTTGCGCGGCGATGCTGTTGTCGCGACCGTCATGTCCAATCTCGGACTCGAACGCTTTTTGCAGCAGCAGAAGATCGCGCTGCGCCGCACGCCGGTCGGTGACCGCTATGTGCTGGAAGAAATGCGCCGCACCGGCTGCAATGTCGGCGGCGAGCAATCCGGCCACATGCTGCTGACCGATTATGCGACCTCGGGCGATGCGCTGATAGCGGCGCTGCAGGTGCTCGCCGTCGTCAAGCGCCAGCAGCGGCCCGCGAGCGCGGCGCTCAATTTGTTCACGCCGCTGCCGCAGGTGCTGCACAATGTGCGCGTCGCGCCGCAGGTGCTGGAGCAGCCGAAAGTGACGGCGGCAATTGCCGCGGCCGAGCAGACGCTGAACGGCCATGGCCGTCTGCTGATCCGCCGCTCGGGCACCGAACCCGTCGTGCGCGTCATGGCGGAAGGCGAGGATGAGCAGCTGATCCGCCGCTTGGTGGAAGAGCTGTGCAGCACCATTCAGGCCGCCGCCTGATGGGTGGGCAGCACACGGAACACCATAATAGCGCCAGCGCGGTGTTGCGCGACGCCGTCATCGGCATGTCGGATGGTTTGACCGTGCCCTTCGCGCTCGCCGCCGGTTTGAGCGGTGCGGTTGCCAGCACCAGCCTGATCGTAACGGCGGGCATCGCGGAAATTGCTGCTGGCGCGATCGCGATGGGTCTCGGCGGCTATCTCGCCGCGCGCACCGACGCCGAACATTATGCCGCCGAGCTGCAGCGCGAGGAGCAGGAAGTGCGCGAGATTCCGGATGAAGAAGCGCGCGAAGTGACCGCGATCTTGCAGCAATACGGGCTGCAGGAAGCGCAGGCCGCTGTCGTCGTGCAGGGGCTGCGGCAAAATCCGCGTGCTTGGGTCGATTTCATGATGCGTTTCGAGCTCGGGCTCGAAGCGCCCGACCCCAAGCGCCTGCTGCAGAGCCCGTTGACGATTGGGTGCTCTTATATCCTCGGCGGCCTGATTCCGCTGCTGCCTTATATCATGCTCAAGGATAATCAGACGGCGCTCGCCGTCTCCGTGCTCATGACGCTTATTGCGTTGCTGCTCTTCGGTGGGGCCAAAGGCTATTTTACCGGTGTCAGAATAATCCGTGCCGCGCTGCAAACCATGACTATTGGAGCAGCGGCAGCAGCGGTGGCCTATGCCGCCGCGAAATTGTTGAGCTAAATTTGTGGCTATGCCCCTCTAGGCGAGGGGTTCCAGATCAATGGGGTACTGCCGGAAGTCCGCCCACTCTTCATCGGTCAATGCGCGCGCAATAGCGCGTCGCCTCCAGGCCCGGTTGAGGTGGGCCATGATGTGGCCCAAATCGATCCGCAGTTCTTCTTCGCTATAGTTAGGCTCGTTATTCAGTGCTTCCACAAGCGTGCCGAGATGATCGCATGCGTCCTCAAACTCGTCTATGAGTGAATCCCATGCTTCTGGGTTGTTCAGCTTGTTGATCATGATGGAGTTTCCTTTTGCAGCTGCTCAAGAATACCTATATTCCTGGCCTTATAAAAATTGCCAAAAATTAAGAATTGAGTGACTATAATATGTCGAATCAGTGCGGCGCCGTGCGTGACAAGCGATGAGGTTAGGCAGACGGCGGCAGCGGCATAGTGGCGCGGCGACGCTGCCTTTGCAGGAGAAAAGGCGCGTTGCGTGGCCTTATGCAGGAGCGCAACTGTGTACACATCGCTTGAGTCATGTCCCAGTCTGGTTCTGAACGCCGATTTTCGTCCCCTGAGCTATTATCCATTGTCGCTCTGGTCCTGGCAGGACACGGTGAAAGCCGTGTTTCTCGAACGCGTCAGCATCCTGTCCGAATATGAGCAGGAGGTGCATTCGCCGAGCTTTAGCATGCGCCTGCCGAGCGTGATCGCGCTTAAGGAATATATCCCGGCTTCGCGCTTTCCGGCCTTCACGCGTTTCAACGTCTTCTTGCGCGATAGTTTCCGTTGCCAGTATTGCGATGTGCAGCGCCCGACGCCGGAGCTGACCTTCGACCATGTCATCCCCCGTTCGCGCGGCGGCCGCACCATGTGGGACAATGTCGTGACCGCCTGCACCAAGTGCAATCTGCGCAAGGGCAGCTGGCTGCCGAGCGAATGCGGCATGTATCCGCGCCACCGGCCGGAACGCCCGACCAGTTTCGTGCTGCAGGAAAATGGCCGGGGCTTTCCGCCCAACTACCTGCATGAAAGCTGGCGCGACTACCTCTATTGGGATAGCGAGCTTGAAAGCGCGTAATTTACCCATTTTTCCCCGTTTGCCAGTGCTGCAAGTCATGGTAGAAACGGCCGAACCCGTTTTGAGCTGACCATGCCGCTTTATTTTATTTCGTTGGCTTTTCAAGTGCTGTTTGCCGTCCATGCTTGGCGCACGGGCCGCGACCGCTATTGGCTGTATATCCTGCTGATTTTCCCCTTCGTCGGCTGCATTATTTATTTCGTGGTCGAGATCCTGCCGGAGATGATGCATGGCAAGGAAGCGCAAAATCTGCGCCGCTGGTGGGAACTCAAGAAGGATCCGGGCAAGGAGCTCAATGCCGCGCAGGCCGCGCTTGCCATGACGCCGACGGTCGCCAACCGGCTGCGTCTCGCCAAGGTGCAGATGACGTGGCAGGATTTTCAGGGTGTCATCACCACGCTGCAACCGGCGACCGAAGGGCACTTCGCCGACGATCCGGCGGTGCTCGAAGGTCTGGCCTATGCCTATTATTACCGCAAAGATTACGGCCATGCGCTCACTTATGTCGAGCAGATCTGCAATCACGAGAGCTGGCTGCCCAAGGATTATATCAAGCTGCTGCGCGCCCGCATCCTGCAGGCGATGGGCCGCAATGTGGAAGCCAAGCAGGCCTATGAAGAGACGGTAAAGGTCTATAGCGGCGAGGAAGCGCGGGTTGAATATGCCCGGCTGCTTGACCAAATTGGCGAGCATGCCGCCGCGCAGGAAATATACGCCGATATTCTACGCCGCGCGCCGCATACGCCGAAACATTATCAGCAGCTGCAAAAACCCTGGATCGACGCCGCTCGCGCCGCAGCGCGCAAGCAGTGACGCAACGCGCCCGGCGTTTGAGGGCAAGTTTTCCGAAAGACAAAGCAATCCGTCCTTCACAGATTGATTTGTCTTGAGGTGGCCCGTTGAGGGCCCGCGCGCTGATGCGCGCGCAGCCAAGCGTTGCGGAGCAACGCGCCCGGCGTTTGAGGGCAAGTTTTCCGAAAGACAAAGCAATCCGT
>JBDHTV010000019.1:0-15852 GCA_039808825.1 Bdellovibrionales bacterium
AAAAAAGGCGGCAGTTTTCTGCCGCCTTTTTCTTTGGCCGCAAATGGCCTTTACTTCTTGGTCTCAGGCGCAGCCTGCTTCGCGACTTCGATCGGCGAGCCGTCCATATTGAAGCGCTCGACCTTCGCCTTGTCGACCATGTCCTTGACCAGCTTGGCGGTCATTTCCTGGCCGATTTGATTCTTGATCTGGCCGCGCACGGCATCGAGCGCCGGCGGGGCGGACTTGCGGCGGTCTTCAACCTTGATGACATGGTAGCCGAATTCGGTCTTGATCGGCTTGTCGCTGAGATCGCCCGGACGCATGCCGAAAGCGGCTTCGGAGAACGCCTTGACCATCTCGCCTTTCGGGAAATAGCCGAGATCGCCGCCTTGCTTGGCCGAACCGGTATCGACCGATTTGTCCATCGCCAGCTTGGCAAAATCGGCGCCACCCTTAAGCTGCTTGATGATGTCCTTGGCCTCGGCCTCGGTCTTGACCAGGATATGGCGGGCGCGCACTTCGTCCTCGGCCTTGTATTGCTTGACGAAACCTTCGTAGCGCTCCTTGATCTTGTCGTCCGTGATTTGCGGCTCGATGGTCTGGCGGATATAGGCCTGCGCCACCAGCTCCTTCTCGAGGCTCTGCAGCTGGTCCTTCACTTCCTGCGAATGTTGCAACCCTTTGGTATAGCCGGCATCAGCGACAATGCGCGTCGCCACGAGATGGTCAATGACGCGCGGCAGGATGATTTGCGGCGGCATCTGCGCCGCCTGTGGCCCGAGTTGCTCCAGCCCCTTCATCACTTCAGAACGCAGCACCGGCTTGCCGTCGATCTTGACCACCACCGGATCGGCATCCGCCGCGAAAACAGGGAGAGCAAAGCCGCTCAGCGCGAACAGCAGGGCGGCGGTACGGAGATGACGAGGCATAAGGCAATTCCTTTCAATGGGACATCCGCAAAAGCGGAAGAATCGTAAGTGCGCGGATTGTGGCCGGAATCGGCAGGCAGGACAAGTCATAAACCGGGTTTTCCCCGGCCTTTCTGGCCAGCTTTTGCACCGAAATAGATTTTCAGGCGGCTTGATGCGCCGCCATGACGGCCCGGTAGCGCTCGGTCTGATGCCAGGCCATCGCACTGGCCACGATGTCCTGTAAACCGAGCCGCGGTTCCCACCCGAGCAGCTGGCGCGCGCGCGTCGCGTCCGCTACCAGAATGGCCGGATCGCCGGCGCGGCGCGGCCCATAGCTGGCGGGCACGGGCTGTCCGAAACAGGCCGATACCATATCGACCACTTCCTTGACCGTCACGCCCGTGCCGCTACCGAGATTGCAGACGGTCGTGGGCTGGCCGTTGAGCAGATAGCGCAGCGCCGCGATATGAGCCGCCGCGAGATCGAGCACATGGATATAGTCGCGCACCGCCGTGCCGTCCCGTGTCGGGTAATCGGTGCCGAACAGCGTAACCGGCGGCTTCTGCCCCAGCGCCGCCAGGATGATGTTGGGCAGCAAATGGCTTTCCGGCCAGTGCGCCTCGCCGATGCCGACCGCGAGCGGCGCCGCGCCCGCCGCGTTGAAATAGCGCAGCGTGACCGAACGCAGCCCCGCGATCTTGCGCAGGGCCTCTTCGGCGGCAAGCTTGGTCGCGCCGTAGGGGTTGATCGGCTTGAGCGGCAGATCTTCCGTCAGCGGCGCGTCGCCAACCATGCCATAGACCGCCGCAGTCGAGGAAAAGACCGCATGTTCGACCCCGGCGGCCTGCACCGTCTCGAACAGCCGCGTCGCGCGCACCGTGTTGTTGTCGAAGAATTTTTCCGGATATTTGACCGACTCGGCCACTTCGATAAAGGCCGCGAAATGCAGCAGCGCGACCGGCTTATATTTGTCGCAGACGCCGCGCACAAAAACGCTGTCGCCGATATCGCCAACGCAGAGCGGCCCGAATTGTGCCGCCCATTCATGGCCGCTCGACAAATCATCAATCACGACCGGATTGAATCCCGCCTGTTGCAGGGCGTAGCAGGTGTGGCTGCCGATATAACCGGCGCCGCCGGTCACAAGAATATTCTGTTGTGTCATGGCACGTTATTGGCAACCAAAGCGCACGGCGTCAACCCGGAAAATGCTGCGATGCAATAGATAAAAAGTAACCACGTCAGTCATGATATCGTGCCAAAAAGTCCTTGAGCGCATTATGAAAAAGCTGCGGCTGCTCCTGCTGCGCATTATGGCCGCAACGGGGCAGGATATGCAGCGCCGCCTGCGGCACCCGCGCGGCGATTTCGTGCTGCTGCTCCGGCGGCGTCACTCGGTCTTCTTCCCCGCCGAGCAGCAAAACGGGCATCGTCAGTTGCGGCAATTGCGCCAGCGTCGCCGTGCGGTTCATGCAGGCCTGCTGATGACGCACATAAGCCTCATAACCGACCGTGAGCGCAATCACCCGCAGCCGCTCCACCAGCGCCGCGTTCTGCATGCTGCGCGCCGCCAGAAACCCGGCGACATAAGACGGATAAGCTCCCGGCTGGCGCTGGGCGATAAACGCCGCCGGCCCCTGCGCAATCTCCTGCAGGCGTGCCTGATGCCGCTCCGGCGTATCGGCGCGCGCATTGGTATTGGCCAGCACCAGCTGGGCAATGCGTTCGGGGGCGCGGCAAACGGCGGCGAGCGCCACATAGCCGCCCATCGAAGTGCCGCACAGGATAAACCGGCCCTGCACCTGGGCCAGCACATGTTCGGCCATCGCCGCGATGCTGTCGAAAGCGGTGCAATCGACCGCGCGGCAGTCCCAGTCCGGCAGCAGCGCGATTTGCTCGGCCCAGGCGCGCGGGTCCGACCCTGCGCCCGGCACGAAAATGAGCGGCAGGCGCGTCATCGCGGCGCCCCGTCAGGGCGCGATATAAATGGCACGGAAATCATTGACGTTCGTGCGCGTCGGCCCGGTTACGATCAGGCTCTTGCATCCGGCAAAGAAGCTATAGGCATCGTTGCGCGCCGCAAAGTCCTTGGCCTTGAGTCCCGCCTTGTCCGCTTGCGGCAAAGTCTGCGGCCCCATCAGCGCACCCGCGTTATCTTCCGTACCGTCGATCCCGTCGGTGTCGCAAGCGATCGCATGGATACGCGCTTGTCCCGCGGTCGCGATGGTGAAGTTGAGCAGGAACTCGCAGTTGCGCCCGCCGCGCCCGTCGCCCTTGACCGTCACCGTCGTCTCGCCGCCCGAAATCAGCACGCACGGCGCCGGCAGCGGCTGATCATGCTGCACGACTTGCAGCGCCATCCCGGCCATGACCAGCGCGACATCGCGCGCTTCGCCTTCGATCGCGTTGCCGAGCACGAGCGGCGTCACGCCGTGCTGCTGGGCATAAGCCGCGGCGGCGTTGAGCGAATCCTGCGGCGTCGCGATGAGGTGCGCTTCGGCGCGCGCGAGGCATGAGTCGCCCGGCTTGACCGATTCATCCTTGCCTGCGGCAAAATGCGCCGCGACGGCAGGCGGCAATTCGATCCCGTATTTCTGAACGATGGCGCGCACATCGGCGAAGGTCGTCGGGTCGGCGACCGTCGGACCGGACGCGATGACGGCGATATCGTCGCCCGGCACGTCGGAAATCGCGAGCGTCAAGATCCGCGCCCCTTTCGCGGCGCGCGCGAGCCGCCCGCCATTGATGGCAGAAAGATGCTTGCGCACGCAATTCATTTCGCTGATCGGCGCGCCGCAACGCAGCAGCGCCTTGGTCACGCTCTGCAGATCGGCCATGGTGATGCCGTCGGCGGGCAGCGCCAATAAGGCCGAACCGCCGCCCGAAATCAGACAGATCAACAGATCGTCGGGCCCCAACCCGCCGGCCAGCGCCAGAATCCGCCGCGCCGCATCCTGTCCCGCAGCGTCGGGCATCGGGTGCCCGGCCTCGACAACTTCGATTTGCTTGAGCGGCAGCCCGTGCTGATAGCGCGTGACGACGAGCCCGGCATCGATCTTGCCCTTGTATTGCTGCTCGACCACCTGCGCCATCGCCGCGGCCGCCTTGCCCGCGCCGACCACGACCGTGCGCCCCTTCGGCGGCGGCGGCAGATAGGCGGGCAGTTTGCTCTCGGCCTTGACGGCGTCAAGCGCAGCGTCGAACAGGCCGCGCAGGAATTGGTCCGGCACCACGGTCATGATTGGATATCCTTATGCAAAAAGCTGCCAATGCAGCGCGAGCGCCGCGGTCCACGAGAAATTGCCGCTGCCCAGCGGCGCCCCCGTGACCGGATCGTAATATTCGGCGAATTGCCCGTTGCGCAACAGCGCGAGCGTGCGGGCCTTGATCTCGTCCGCGAGCCGGAAATAGCCGTAATCGCGCAGACCGGACGCCACCATCCAGTTGGTATTGACCCAGACCGCGCCGCGCCAGTAGCGCTTGGGCTCGAAGCTCGGATGGCGCGGATCGAGGCTCGGCACGGCATAGGGCACGCGCTGCTGCCACAGCGCCATCTGCCGCGCCAGCATCTCCGCCTGCCCCGAAGTCGCAGCTTCAGCGAACAGCGGCATGAAGCTCGCGACCGTCGGAATCGCGATGGCTTCTCCCGTCAGCAGGTCGCGGGAGAAGAAATGGCCCGCCTCGCTGTCCCATAAATGGCTGAGCGCCGCCCGCCCCTGGGCGATCACCGGCCGCAGCCAGTCTGCCGCCGCCTTGTCGCCCACAACCTCTTCGGCGAGTTTGAGCAGATCGCGGTCGGCGCGCAGCAGCACGGCATTGGTCGCAAGATCGGCGACCTTGAACTGCGCTTCCGCATACATCCGCGCCGGATCATAGCCCTGGTCGATGAACTGGAACACCAGGCTCATATAACGGTCGTAATCATCCTTATGCGGCCGCTGGGTCGGGTCGATCAGCCCGGTATCCTTGCGCACATAGGGCCGCAGCTTGTCGGTCTTGACCCGCGCCAGCGGTGCGTCCCAGGCCGGGCTGTTATCCATCCCCGTTTCCCACGGGTGGAGCGTCGCGACGAGTCCCGTCTGCTGCGGGTCGCGTGCGCGGTGGAACCACTGGTTGAACCGCAGAATGGCCGGAAACAGCTCCTGCACCGCCTGCTTGGCCAGCGCCTTGTCCTGTGCCAGTTGATAAAGCTGGAGCAGCACCGTACCGAGCACCGGCGGCTGGGTGATGCCCGAAGTCGGCGGCGTATGCGTGACCTGCCAGATCTCCGGGCCCGGCATATAGCTTTCATGCGTCTGATGAAAGACGATATGCGGCACCATACCATCGGCCCACTGGCCCTTCATGATCGCGCGCAGCTCCTGCCACGCCCGCGCCTCGTCAAGCACGCGCCAGCCGAGCGCAATGAAGCCGGCATCCCACAGCCATTGATAGGGGTAGAGTTTTTCGCTGGGCACGGTGTAGCCGCCGCGATCATTCGCCTGCAAAATGGCGGCGGCGCGGTCAGCCAAATTCTGGACAACACAAATGTCCGCTTTAGCCTGCGGCGGCAAAGACGACATCAAGGACTCCGGTACGATCGTAACTTTACTTCGTACCATAACCCTGCTTCGGCGTATCGGCAACCCCGGGCATCTGGCCCGGACGCTGGGCGCTGACGCCCGCCGCCAGCTCACGCTCTTTCCGAACGCGCAAAGCGTCGATTTCGCGCTGCATGCTCTCGATCCACTGGGCGCTGGTTTCATCGCGCACCGTCGGATAAGACTGAGCAATACGCTCAAGCCGTTCCGCCTTCGGCATCGTCACCGCCTGATGCAGGGTGGCAACCGACCGGTCGTGATCGTGCGGGTTCATCGGCACGACCGTGCCCTTGACATAATGCACGACCCCGGCAACCTCGCTCGTCCAGAACGACAACGGCCCGGAATTCTTGTTGAGCGGCACGCCATGTTCCTTGGCCAGCGCCTTGAACTTATCCGGTTCAACCAGCGCAAGACGGGCATTCCCGGCGAAGGATTCGAGCATACCCATATGCAGCCCTTCGGCCTGCGAGCTCACGACATGGGTGCCGCCGCTGACGCTGGCTGCGATAATCAGGCCCGCAATTTCCTTTTCGCCGAGTTTGGGCAGGTCGATGATCGGCGGCCGGGCCGGATCGGCGCGGCCATTGACTTCGGCGACGCGCTCCTTGGTGCGCTTCCACAGGCTTTGATAAACCGTTTCATATTCGCGCGGCGTATCATTGGCCATGTAATAGGCCTGCATCAGCACGACCTTGCCGGCCTGGTCCTTATGCTTGTCGAGGAACTTGCCGACAATCTCGACCCGGTCGTCCAGCGCCTTGATCGGATCGCAGCGGTCATAGGCGAACAGGATCTTGCGGCCATCGGCCTGCTTCAGAAACTCTTTGGCGTGCCCCCAGGCTTCCGGGTCGGTCACGAGCCGCTGCCAGCGCGGCACGTCGATGCCGAGGAAGTGCGAACCCGTCTGCACCGTCTTCGGCGCGCCGTCCGGCGTGACCGTATGCGTCGCGGTCATCGCGGCATTGTCAACCTTGACCTTGCCCGGGAACAGCGCGTCCGCTGCCTGCATGAAATTGCGCGCATATTGCGGCGTATGGAAGTTGACGGCATCGGCCTGCAACAAGCTCTTCACCACGCCATCGATTTCCGGCGTCTTGGTGAACACGCCGATGCGGTGCGTCTGGTCGATATGCGAGAAATAGGTCGCAACATATTTGTCCTGCCCGCCGCGCGCCGCCATCTCGTCCTTGAGCGCCCCCGGCACCAGACACATATAACGGTTCTGGATATTGGCGCCGACGACCTGCCCCGTCGCCTGATGGCCTGCCTCGATCCGGTCGGCGAGCGCCTTGGCCATGATGCCGCTGAATTGCAGCGAGCCGGCATAATCCTTCTTGGAGAACGGCGCACCATATTCCAAACCATGGAAGCCGGCCTTCCAGCCGTCATTATCCATGCGCACATGCCCTTCGACCGTTTCGAACGGCACCGGCACCCAATGGATCTTGTGCTTCTTGCCGATCTCCTCCAGCGCCTTCGGCACGGTGCGCTCGGTCGCGCCCGCCGGCATCTGGTAGGGAATCACGAGCTCGTAATTATGCCCCGAACCCTTGAGATGCTGATGCGCCTGCTCAAACCAGAAGGTGTTGCGGTTGCGCGGATACAGCCCGCCTTCGCCGCGCGCATCGAGCTCGGTCTTGATTTCCTTCAGCAACGAAGGCGGCGGATCCTGCACCACATAGATGGTCAGGGGCTTGCTGGTCGCTTGTGCTTCGGTGCTCATCGTCCTTGGTCCTTCCTGGTCCGCTGCTTCTGCTTCGCTACGTCACGTTCACGCTATGCTTGATCTTAAAGTCGGCTCTCCGGCCGCACACCGGGCCGCCCGCGCGCGCCCGGCGCTTCTGGCAGCAGCACGGGCAAGCCGTGCGCTTTCAAACCTTCGAGCACGCCTTGGGCAATCTGCCCTTGCGCGAAAATGATCGGCTCGCCTTGGCCCTGCCGCGCCTTGAGCGGCTCGATCAGACCAGGCCGGGCATTGCCGACCACGATGCCGCGGAACTGCGGCAAATACATTTGCAGATCGTTTTCCGTATCGCCCGCCACGATGACTTTACCGTGCGGCACCTTGAGATGATCTGCGAGATGCGCCATCGCGAGCCCCTTGGTCGCGCGTTCCGGCGTCACGTCATAGGCCCAGCCGGCTGAAAAGGTCGTGCGCACACCGGGAAATTGACCGAACAGCTTGTCCATTTCCTTCGCGGTCGCTTCGGTATTTTCACCCTTGAGCGTGAAACTGAGCTTGAACGGGCCTTGATGGCCTTCGGGCTGAAACACCACCGCGTCCTGGCGCTTGCCGAACTGCGCGCTGAAGGCTTCGGCCATCTGCTCGCGCAGCTTCGGCGAGAATTGTGCCGCGAGATGGTCGCGCCACGATTCAAGCGGCGTCGGCACACCCTTATTCATCAGATAAATTTCCGTGCCGACATTGGCGATGATGGCATCGGGCTTGGTGAGAATCGGATTGGGGTTGTTCGTGGTCGGTTGCACGTCTTGCAGGATATGCTGCAACGAGCGGCCTGAATTATGCGTCCACAGCAATTCCCTTTGGGCCTGCAGCGCTTCGGCCTCGCGCTTCAACACCCAGCTCGCCGGATAGGCCGGATGGTCGGTTTGAATCTTCAAACTCTTGGCCGGGATCTGGGTGCCATCAATATCGGAAGAGACAATGTGCATCGGTTAATCCGGATTTACCAATCGTGTGGGTGGACGACCTGAATATAGCAAAAAAACTTTACTTCAATCGAAATCAAAATACTTTCGTACCGCCCTGCGTCATTCTATCTAATTGCTGCAGCGCATTTATTGCAACGCAACATTTCTTTAACCACAATTACAACCCTGATAAGAATAACTGACTTATACTGAACTTATTCTTACGGTGCCGTCATTGATGTTTGCTTGATTGCTGGTCGAGCAGCGGCTGCAAGCCAGCGAAGGCCGGGATAGCGCGCTCGATGCGTATGACCGGCATGCGCTGCAGCATATGCGCCATTTTGGGGTTAGTCGCGAAGCGCTGCAGGAAACGGTCGGCAGCGAAATCGGCGCCGATTTTCTGCAATACCCCACCCGTCAGGTAAACCCCGCCCAAAGCGGCATAGCTCAGCGCCGTCTGGCTCGCGAAACTGCCGAACACTGCCGCGAACAGATTGAGCGCCTCATGCGCCTGCGCTGCGCCGCCGCGCGCGCGCTTGACGACATCGGCAGGCTCGGTCACGGCCTCATCATGCGTCTCGGCCAGCGCTTGATAAATATTGACGAGGCCGGGGCCGGAAATCAGATGCTCGGCGGTCACAAAAATATGCTGCCGGGCGATGCGGTCGATGAGTTTACGTTCGTCATTGTTGGCGGGAGCATAGCGTGTATGCCCCGCCTCCGTCGCCACGGCCTTGAAACCGCCTTCATAAGGCACCAGCGCCGCAACCCCTAGTCCGGTGCCCGGCCCCATCACCAGCATCGGATGCTGGAGCGAGCGTTGACCTTTCTGCAGCACCGTGATGTCGTCATCGCGTAGTCGCAGCAGGGCCCAGGCCACCGCCTCGAAGTCGTTAACCACCGTGACCTGCGCCCCGCCCAGAAACTGCGCGAGCGCGGCCTTGTCGCACACCCAATCGCTGTTGGTAAGCGGCACCACCGCGCCGATCACCGGCCCGGCCACGGCAAACGCCGCCTGGGCGATGGGGACGCCGCCGCATTCCTCATGCAAAAACACCTGCAGCGCATCGGTAAGCCGGGGATATTGCCGCACGGCATAGGTCTTGCTGATGACGATATCCACAGCCGTCGCCAGCGCGAAGCGCGCATTGGTGCCGCCGATATCGGCCAGCAGGCGATGGGGAGTTGCGGTCATGCGCGGCGCGCCTCGCGGTTTCGGGACGAAGGTGCTATCATGGATGGCCTGTCGTCGCCAACCGGTTAAATAATTGCGCGGGACCGCCGCTTCCCCTTGTAAATCGCCGCCGACCGGCCCACATGATTGCCAGCCTGCCTGAATCATGCTTTATGAACGGCTTGCCCTGAAACCTCCGCATCCCGCCGTCATGACGAACGGGGCGGCGGAATTGACAGCGTTCTTGTGGTCGCGGAGTTTGAAGAGATGTTAGGAAGCCTGGCGCGCGCCGTTTTCGGCTCGCATAATGAGCGTGTTCTGCGCGGCCTGCAAAAAAATGTTCAGCGTATCAATGCCTTGGAAGCCGACATCCGCAAGCTGAGCGATGCCGAGCTGCGCGGCCAGACCGAAAAATTCCGCGCCCGCCTCGCCGAGGGGGAAACGCTCGACAATCTGCTCCCGGAAGCCTTCGCGACCGTGCGCGAGGCCGCCTGGCGCGTCATGGGCCAGCGCCATTTCGATGTCCAGCTCATGGGCGGCATGATCCTGCATGGCGGCCAGATCGCCGAAATGCGTACCGGCGAAGGCAAGACCCTCGTCGGCACCCTGCCCGTCTATCTCAACGCCCTGAGCGGCAAGGGCGTGCATGTCGTCACCGTCAATGATTATCTTGCCCGCCGCGATAGCGGCTGGATGAGCCGCATCTATGGTTTCCTCGGTCTGACGACCGGCTGCATCCTGCACGAGCTGTCGGACGACGAGCGCCGCGCCGCCTATGCCGCCGACATTACCTACGGCACCAATAACGAATTCGGCTTCGACTATCTGCGCGACAACATGAAGTTTGCGCAAAGCGAACTGGTGCAGCGCGCCTTCAACTTCGCCATCGTCGACGAGGTCGACAGCATTCTGATCGACGAGGCGCGCACGCCGCTCATCATCTCCGGCCCCGCCGAAGACTCGTCTGAGCTTTACATCAAGGTCAACCAGCTGATCCCGCAGCTCACGACGGCCGATTATGAAAAAGACGAAAAGCAACGCACCGTCAACCTGACCGAGGCGGGCAGCGAGCATCTCGAACAGCTGATGGTCGCGAGCGGCCTCTTGACCGCGGACGACAATCTCTACGCCGCCGACAATATCCACCTGATGCATCACGCCAATCAGGCGCTGCGCGCCCACAAGCTCTTCGCGCGCGATACGGACTATATCGTCAAGGACGACAAGGTCATCATCATCGACGAGTTCACCGGGCGCATGATGGACGGCCGCCGCTATTCCGACGGTCTGCACCAGGCGCTCGAAGCCAAGGAACACACCACGATCCAGCGCGAGAACCAGACCCTCGCGTCCATCACCTTCCAGAATTACTTCCGCCTCTACCCCAAGCTTGCGGGCATGACCGGCACGGCTTTGACCGAAGCGGCGGAATTCGCCGAGATTTACAAGCTCGAAGTCATCGAGGTGCCGACCAACGTCGCGGTGCAGCGCCAGGATATGGACGACGAGGTCTATCAGAACATCAAGGACAAGTCGGAAGCGATCGTCAAGCTGATCGGCGAATGCCTGCAGCGCGAGCAGCCGGTGCTGGTCGGCACCGTCTCGATCGAGAAGTCGGAGCAGCTCTCGGCCCTGCTGCGCGACCGCAACGCCATCCGCGCCATCGCCGCCAAGATGCAGAAGGAAGTGGCGGAGCTGGAAGCCGATCAGGCCAAGCTCAAACCAACGTCGGAGAAATTCAAGTTCCTGGAAGAGCTGCGCGCGCCTTTGGCCACGAACGCCGCCTTCCTGCTCGCGCGCGCCAACGACCGGAGCAGCGACCCGATTCCGCATGCCGTGCTCAACGCCCGCTATCACGAGCAGGAAGCGCAGATCATCGCCCAGGCGGGCCGTCCCGGCGCCGTCACCATCGCCACCAACATGGCGGGCCGCGGCACCGATATTCAGCTCGGCGGCAATATCGAGCTGCGCATCCAGCACGAGCTGGCAAATGTGACGGACGAGACGGAACGCGCCAACCGCAGCGCCATGATCAAGACGGAAGTGGAGGCCGCGCGCGCGAAGGTCCGCAAAGCCGGCGGGCTCTTCGTCATCGGCACCGAGCGCCATGAATCGCGCCGTATCGATAATCAGCTGCGCGGCCGTTCCGGCCGTCAGGGTGATCCCGGCGCCTCCAAATTCTTCCTGTCGCTCGAAGACGATCTCATGCGCATCTTCGGCTCCGACCGCATGGCGCCGCTGCTCGCGCGCCTGGGCCTGCGCGACGGCGAGAAGATCGCGCACCCGCTGATCACGAGCCGCCTCGCCAAGGCGCAGGAGAAGGTCGAGCAGCGCAACTTCGATATCCGCAAAAACCTGCTCAAATACGACAACATCATGAATGACCAGCGCAAGGCCATTTATGAGCAGCGCCGCGATATCATGGCAGCGGCAGACATCGCTGAGACCATTGCTGCGATGCGCGACGAAGTCATCGACAGCATGATCGCGGTCGCCATGCCGCCCAACAGCTATGCCGAACAATGGGATATCGCCGGATTGCACGAACGCGCCCGCGAAATCCTCGGTATCGATTTCCCGTTTGCCGACTGGGCCAAGGAAGACAATGTCGCCGCCGCCGAATTCATCGAGCGTATCAAGCAAGCAGCCAGCAGCATCATGGCGGAAAAGGAAGGCCAGATCGGCAGCGCCAACATGCGTCAGGCCGAAAAAGCCGCGATGCTCGCGCATCTCGATACGCTGTGGAAAGACCATCTGTTGATGCTCGACCATGTCCGTCAGGGTATCCATCTGCGCGGTTATGGCCAGCGCGATCCGGTCAACGAATATGCGCGCGAGGCCTTCGAACATTTCGAGCGCATGATCAACCAGCTCAGCATCAACGTGACGCGCAACCTCATGCGCGCGCAGGTTCAGGTTCCGACGATCGAGGAACTGATCGCGCGCCAGCAGGCGCAGCGTATCCAGGCCATCCACGATGCCGCGCCGAGTACACTACCGGACGTGCAGTCGCAGGCGATTGGCGCGGGCAGCCCGGCCACCGTGATCCAGCACCCCGACTTCGACGCCCAGAATCCCGCTACTTGGGTGAACACGCCGCGCAATGCCGCCTGCCCCTGCGGCTCGGGCAAGAAATACAAGCATTGTCACGGCGGGTTGTAACATGCGCCGGATCACTTGTTGCCAGATCGACAGAGCCTGACTGGATGCGGAGCATTCTGGCCAGATTGAGCGCCAAGCTTTTCGCTCTTTCGGATAAAGGGTTTTATTGTGCCCTGTCGTGGGTGCTCTTTGTCGCCCTCTTCGCCTGTAATGCCGCCATTCTGGCACACTATGGCATACTGGAGCAGACGCTCTTCGCGCCTTCGGATAATTACTTTTTGCTGCTGTTGGCTATCGTCTGTCTTGTATTGCAAATCTGGACCACCCCCCACATACCACATGCATTCCGCAGCTATGCGCTTGACGCGGGTTACTTCATCCAGGCGATTTGCTTTACTTTACTGTTTAGCGCCAGCATAGCCCTGCAAATGTATTTCTGGATCGCCATCTTCGGCTCCAGACCGCTTCACGACGCCTGGCTGGCGCAAGCAGACCAGGCGATAGGATTTGACTGGGTCGCTTATCTGAACTGGGTCAAGAGCACGCCATGGATAGGCGACCTGTTTTACAACGCTTATTACTCGCTGATCTGGCAAGTTCTCCTGCTCGTTGTGTTGGTGCTGAATTTAGGCAAGCAGGCAATTTTCTACCGTTTCGTCCTCGCCAATCTTGTCGCTTTATTGATCGTCTATATTGTAGCAGGACTGTTTCCTGCGGAGGGGTACATCACGCTCAAGGGCTATGACATCAAGCTGCTCGCGGATTTGCATTGGTCGGCGGGGTATGCACATGTTGATTATTATCGGCAGTTGCGGGCCGGCAACCTTGCCGAAGTTTTCAAAAGCGGCTTTATCGCGCTCATCACCTTTCCCAGCTATCATACTGTGCTGGCAGTGCTGCTCGCTTGGGGGTTCTGGGCGATCCCCCCCATTCGCTGGCTGGCCGTGCTTTGCAACGCCCTCGTCATTGCCACTATTCCCGCGATCGGAGGACACTATCTCAGCGATTGTGTGGCGGGTTTAGCCGTCGCGGGGCTCGTCATCGTGCTTTTCCACAAAATTGAGCAATATCGGCAGCGTGGTGCGGAACGCTACGCCCAATCAATCAACCCGATTTAAGCGGGCTTAACCCCGTGCCCCTGCGGCTCGGGCAAGAAATACAAGCATTGTCACGGTACCGCCTGATTGACGGTGGGCTTGGCAAAGGCGCGGTACGCGCCTAATCTGGCTGCGGGAGCAACGGGAGGAGATCCGTATGGTTGAATTAGGCGGCGTCACAAGCCCGCGACCGGTACCAGTCGCAACCGCGATTGCGGTCGGGCTGATTCTGTTTTCCTGCGCGGCACGCGATCTCGTCTCCAGCCTGCCCCAGCCCGAAAAGACGGTCACGCCCGCTGCGGCGCGTCCTGCGGCTCCCGCAGCATCAGCGACGCCGCCCAAAACCCAGCCCTGAACGTTGCGTGCAGCCGCAGCATTCGCTTGCACGCGCTTTTATTTCGTGCTGTTCTGCCCGCCGGTTTAGCGCAAGCCCCGTAAAATCCTGCGTTTTCCTGCCAGAATAGGTTCCCGGCCATGAGCAAGAATTATCTTTTCACCAGCGAATCCGTGGCTGAAGGCCATCCCGACAAGGTTTGCGACCGTATTTCGGACTCCATCGTCGATATGTTCCTGCGCGTCGACCCGACGGCGCGCGTTGCGGTCGAAACACTTGCCACCACCAACAAGGTCGTGCTGGCTGGGGAAATGCGCTCCGATGCGCCGTTCAGCCGTGAAGACATGATTGTCACGGCGCGTCAGGCGATCCGCGACATCGGCTACGCCCAGAAGGGCTTCCACTGGCAGTGGTGCGACGTGGATGTTCTCATCCACGCCCAGTCCGCCGATATTGCGCAGGGCGTCGATGCCGTTGGCAACAAGGACGAAGGCGCTGGCGACCAGGGGATCATGTTCGGTTTCGCCTGCCGCGAAACCCCGCAATATATGCCTGCCGCCATCCATTATTCCCATGCCGTCCTGCGCTCGCTCGCCGAAGCGCGCCATGCCGGCGCGGCGGCGCAGCTCGGCCCGGATGCCAAGAGCCAGGTCACGCTCGAATATGAAGACGGCAAGCCGGTGCGCGCCGCGCGCATCGTCGTCTCGACCCAGCATGACGAAAGTGTCGATCAGGAACAGGTGCGCGAAATCGTGCGTCCGCATGTCATGAAGGTGCTGCCGGAAGGCTGGATGTGCGCCGAAGAGCATTTCTACGTCAACCCGACCGGCCGCTTCGTCATCGGCGGCCCGGATGGCGATACCGGCCTGACCGGCCGCAAGATCATCGTCGATACCTATGGCGGCGCGGCCCCGCATGGCGGCGGCGCCTTCTCGGGCAAGGATCCGACCAAGGTTGACCGTTCCGCGGCTTATATGGCGCGCTATCTCGCCAAGAATATCGTCGCTGCGGGCATTGCCGACAAATGCACGATCCAGCTTGCCTACGCCATCGGCGTGTCGAAGCCGCTCGCCGTCTTCGTCAACACCAACGGCACCGGCAAAGTTGATGAGACCGTGCTTGTCGATAAGCTGCAGGAGATGGTCAATCTGAGCCCGCGCGGCATCCGCGAGCACCTCAAGCTCAACCGTCCGATCTATGCCAAGACGGCGAGCTATGGCCATTTCGGCCGCGAGCCGGAGATTGACGGCCACTTCTCGTGGGAGAAGCTTGACCTCGTGCCGCAGCTCAAGAGCGCTTTCAGCCTCTAAAATGACGGAGCCGGAGGAAACGGCGGCGCCGCGCCTGTTCGGACGGCGCAAGGGGCGTCCCTTGCGCGTGCGCAAGACGGCGCTGGTCGAAACGCTGCTGCCGCGATTGACTGTCGCGTTGCCTGCTACAGGTCATGTCGACCCAAACATGTGGTTCGGTTTTAAACCGCGCGGCTTATGGCTCGAAATCGGGTTCGGTGGCGGCGAGCATCTCGCGGCACAGGCCGCCGCGCAACCTGACATTGCCTGCATCGGCTGCGAACCGTTCCTCAACGGCATCGCGAGCCTGCTCGACCATATCGACCGCCGCCAGCTCGCCAATATCCGCATTTATCCCGGCGATGCCCGGCTCTTGCTTGCGGCCTTACCCGACGCCTGTCTCGAACGCGTCTTCGTGCTCTTCGCCGATCCGTGGCCTAAAAAGCGCCATGCCGAGCGCCGCTTCATCCAGACGGACAGCCTCGCGGAGTTGGCGCGTACCATGCGCCCCGGCGCGCGCCTCCGTCTCGCGACCGACGATCCGACCTTGCAGGAATGGACGACGGAACAAATGACGGCGAAGCCGCATTTCGCACCCGAGGATGGCACCGGTATCAGCACGGCGCGTCCCGCCGATTGGGTCATCACGCGTTATGAGGAAAAGGCGCTGCTGGCCGGCCGCCAGCCGCTCTATTATTGCTTCCGCAAACCCTAACCGTTCGGCTGGC
>JBDHTV010000020.1:0-15614 GCA_039808825.1 Bdellovibrionales bacterium
CGCGAGGCCGGAACGCGGGCGAATCTGCGCCTCATAACCTTCGGGCAGCGCGATGGCGAGGCCGGTCGGCACCAGCGCGCGGCCGCCCGGCGTGATGATGAGGTCGGCGGCGAGGGCCGCCTGCAAATCCATGCCGGCGCTGTGCGTGGTGGCATAGCGCGGCAGGTCGAGATCGGCGGCATGGGGCAGGCGCTGCACGCTGACGGTCACTTGCTGGCTCATGATGGTCTCTCCTGGCTCATGATGATTTCTTAAAGTGCAGCGCGATGGCGGCGGCGAGTTGCGCGGCGACGGCTGTTTTGCTTTGGCGTGGCCATGCGGTGCTGTTGACCACGCCGGTTTTATCGCGGGTCAGGAACAGGATTTCGTTATCGTCGTCACCGAAAACCTGGCCGTTGCTGACATCATTTGCCAGCAGCCAGTCGCAGCCCTTGCGCTGCAGCTTGGCGGTGGCTTGCGTGGCGAGATTGCCGGTCTCGGCGGCGAAACCGATGACGAGTTCGGGCCGCTGCTGGCCTGCCGCGATGGTGGCGACGATGTCCGGATTCGGTGCCAGGACCAGCTGCGGCGCGCCGTTATCCTTCTTGAGCTTGGTTGCCCCGGCATTTACGACATGCCAGTCCGCGACCGCGGCACAGCCGATGAAAACAGCAGCAGGCAAAGCGGCATTGCAAGCCGCGCGCATTTCCTGCGCCGTTTGCACGGAAACAAGATGAACATGGTCGGGCGCGGGCAGGGCGGTTGGGCCGCTGACCAGCGTGACTTGCGCGCCTTCCGCCGCCAGCGCGGCGGCGATGGCATGGCCCTGCTTGCCGGATGAGCGGTTGCCGATATAACGCACCGGGTCGATCGGTTCCTGCGTCGGCCCGCTGGTCACGATGGCGTGCAGTCCGCGCAAGCGGCCTTTGGGTTCGAGCAGCGTCGTCGCTGCGGCAATGATGGCCGGCACTTCGGCCATGCGGCCCGTGCCGGTCTCGCCGCAGGCCATACTGCCGTCGTCGGGCCCAACCTGATGCAGCCCGCGTGCGCGCAGTGTTGCGATATTGGCCTGCGTCGCGGCGTTGCTCCACATCGCCCCGTTCATGGCCGGGGCGAGCAAGATCGGCTTCTGCGCCGCGAGCAGCGCCGTGCTGGCGAGATTGTCCGCGAGGCCATGTGCGAGCTTGGCGATGAGGTTGGCGCTCGCGGGCGCGACGATGATCAGATCGGCCTCGCGCACCAGCCGGATATGCCCCATCTCCTGCTCGTCGGTCAGCGACCACAAATCCTGATAAACCTTGTTTTCGCTGAGTGCGCCGACCGCGAGCGGCGTCACGAACTGCGCCCCGCCCCGGGTCAGGATGCAGCGCACGGCGGCGCCCTGATCGCGCAGGCGGCGGATCAGCTCGAGCGCCTTATAAGCGGCGATCCCGCCGCTGATGACGAGCAGGATCTGCTTGTGGGCCAGCGCGCTCATTCAAACGCCTCGTTCGGATAGGCGCCGAAGAAGTCGTCCTTACGCAAATAGCCCTTGAAGTCATCGCCCTTCACCAGGCACCAGTCCTTTTGGCAGGCCATGATATTGAACAGAACATTCGGCATCAGCTGTGCCACGATCGGCGCCTTGAGGTCGGCGGCGTTATGCAAGCCATGCGGCTTGCTGCCCGTCACCATGCCCCGGCGCTGCAGCTTGACCTGCGTTTTGTGCACCCAGCCTTCCGTGCCATCATGGTCGCGGATACGGTACCAGTTGTCGAACAGCGCAACGACCTCGACCGGCAGTCCGGACCGCTTGTAAACCCAGCTGATGGGATAGCGCTGGCCCGGCCCGGTGCGCATATTGGTGGCGCCGAAGCGCAGCGCGCCGAAGCGCGGCAGCTCCAGCTTGCTTTTGCCGTCGCTCTCGCTGCTTTCAGCCGCGGCGGCATGCAAAGCGGGGGCGCCGGTCAGCAGGAAACCGAGCAGCATCAGGAACAGGAAATGTCTCATAGGAGGAATCTAGAGCAAAGCCAGGGGCTTGTAAGCAGGAAATATTGCGTGGGCAAAATCTTAACGCAACAGCCGTTGGGCGAGGTTGAACACGCCGCGCGGTACTTGGGTCTTGCGATAATTCGCCTTGAGCCGGGGCTGACGCTCGACGGCGCGGATCAGGTCGCCGCTCAGGCCCAGCATGTCGTCGGTGAGCGCGACGATCATGCGGTTCGGCGTCGCCTGTGGCCGCGCTTGGGCCAGCCAGTCAGCGCAGGCCTCCGGCGTAAAGGTCGCGTCATGCGCCTGGCGGAATGCGGTTGTGATGGCGAGCGCGGTGGCGGCGCTGCGCGACATGCCGAGCGCGCAGTGCACCAGCAGCGTCTGGTCCTGGTTGGTTGTCCAATGATATTGGGCGAAGCTGATGGCCGTCTGGACCATGCGATCGCTCGGCGCTTTGGCATGGCGCTCGCTTTCCGTATCGGTACAGAGCAGCAGCAGGCGTTGCGGGTTGGCGTGGCTGAGATAATCGGCGGGAATGGCGGCAAAAGTCGTCTGGAAGGCGCGCAGGGCCGTACGGGTTTCGTTCGGGTTCGAGCGGACGGAAATCACGTTGCCGACTTCGCGCCCGGCCTGGGCGCATTGCTGCAGCACTTGCGGAATCTCCCGCTCGCCACAAACCATGATTTGTATAGGCTGTTGCATGGTGGATTACGTCATTTGCCTGGGGCGATAAAATATCGCCATATTCCGCTGCTTCGATCAATAACCATGAGCTTATGAGTCCGAGCCTGTCGAACCCAAGCGTTGTGAGCATAGCCGGGAATGCCGCAAACCCAAGCGCGAAGCTTGGTTAATTTGATTGCAGCGCGGTGGCGGCAATAAGAAATTGATCGGACAGGCTTTTTATCAGTCAGTTTTTGGCGGCAATGTCGCCTTCGGCATAAGCGGCCAGCGTTTGGGCGGCAAAGCCGTCATAGCGGTCGGCCTCGATCGCTGTCCTGATGCCGTGCATCAGATCCTGGTAATGCTGCAGATTATGCCAGGTCAGCAGCATCGGCCCCAGCATTTCCCCGGCGCGGAACAGATGATGCAGATAGGCGCGGCTGTAATTGCGGCAGGCCGGGCAGCTGCAACGGTCGTCGAGCGGGCGCTCATCGCGCAGATGGCGGGCATTGCGGATATTGACGGTACCGCGCCGGGTGAAACCCTGGCCCGTGCGGCCGGAGCGCGTCGGCATCACGCAATCGAACATATCGACGCCGCGCGCCACTGCGCCGACAATATCCTCGGGCCGCCCCACGCCCATCAGGTAACGTGGCCGGTCGGCGGGCAGCAGCGGTGCGGTGCTGTCGAGCATCGTGAACATCAGTTCCTGCCCTTCGCCGACGGCGAGGCCGCCGATGGCATAACCGTCGAAGCCGATGCGCTGCAACGCTTCCGCCGACTCCGCGCGCAAGGCGGGAAAAACGCCGCCCTGATTGATGCCGAAGATCCCATAGCCCGTGCGCGGCTGGAATGCCGCCTTGCTGCGTGCAGCCCAGCGCATGGACAGGCGCATCGAATGGGCCGTCTGCTCCTCGGTGGCCGGGAAGGGGGTGCATTCGTCGAAGCACATGGTGATATTGCTATCGAGCTGGTGCTGGATGCCGATGGAGTGTTCGGGGGTCAGCTCGTGCGCGCTGCCATCGATATGGGAGCGGAAGGTCACGCCATTTTCGTCGATCTTGCGCAGCTGGCTCAACGACATGACCTGAAAGCCGCCGCTGTCGGTCAAGATCGGCTTCGGCCAGTTCATGAAGCGATGCAGCCCGCCCATTTCGGCCACCAGACCCGCGCCGGGGCGTAACATCAGGTGGTAGGTGTTGCCGAGGATGATTTCGGCGCCCGTCGCGGCCACCGCTTCCGGATGCATGCCTTTGACTGTGCCGACGGTGCCGACCGGCATGAAAGCGGGGGTTTCGACCGCGCCATGTGCGGTACGCACGCGGCCACGCCGTGCATTGCCGCTCTTGCCAAGTAAATCAAAGCCTAAGCCGAAATTTGTCATGCAGCGTTTCTAAAGCAATGGCCGTTGAAAGCAAGCACCTTGCAGGCCAAGTTTTTGCTTCAGCCTTGGCTGGCAACCCTATGTTTTTGCACAAAATGACTGATGCGCGGCTGCGTGTAGTCATAAGTGAGTTTGCCGCCGCCGACCAGGCCGGTCAATCCGCCCGCTGCCAGCGCGATCACCCCGGCAGCCAACGAACGCCGCAGCTTGATCTGGCTGGCTTGCGCGGGATTTTGCTGCTTATTGCCGCTCAAATGATAAGTGGCGGTGGTTGCCACGGCGGCGGCCGACAAGCCGACCACATCCTCGGCCAAAGTCATGGCAAGCCGCGTCACCGTGCCGGTGGTCAGCGCCGCGGCCGCCGTCCATTGCCAACCCATCTCCGGGGCCTGCCATGCGGCGGCGGCTGTCGCCGCGACAAAGCCGGCGCGTTTGAGCGTCCGTGACAGGGGAGGATAAACAACTTCCCAGGCGCTTGGTGCGACCAGCACCTGGCCGAGGAGCCGGAAATCTTCGGCGATGCCGCCGACACAAGCAAGGGGACGCATGGTGTATGACAAGGTGGGTGGGACAGGCCGCCCCATGTTAGCGCCTTTCATGGTGCTTGCAAATTGGGGGCTAACAGTTTGGTGTTATGACGTTTTATACAGCAGGCAGGCATCGCCGTAAGAGTAGAAACGATAGCGTTCGGCAATCGCATGGGCATAGGCCGCCTGCATCGGCGCCATCCCCGCGAAAGCGCAGGTCAGCATAAACAGTGTCGATTCCGGCAGGTGGAAATTGGTGAGCAGCAGATCGGCGCTGCGAATGGTCTTGCCGGGGTAAAGAAAAATGCCGGTCGCGGCGGCATAGGGCTGCACGATGCCAGCCGGGTCGATCGCCGATTCCAGCAGGCGCAGCGATGTCGTGCCGACCGCGACGATCCGCCCGCCTGCCGCGCGCGTTTGGGCGATGGCCGTGGCGGTTTCGGCACTCACGCAACCCCATTCCTGATGCATGACATGATCGGCAATGCGCTCGGCCTTGACCGGCAGGAAAGTGCCCGCCCCGACATGCAGCGTCACGTTCGTGCGCCGCACGCCCTGCGCCGCGAGCCGGGCTAGCAGTTCCGGCGTGAAGTGCAGTCCGGCGGTCGGTGCAGCCACGGCGCCATCCTGCGCCGCGAACATGGTCTGGTAATCCTGCCGGTCGCTGGCGCGGCCTGTGGCATCGCGCTTGATATAAGGCGGCAGCGGCATGACGCCATGTTCGCCAAGCCGTGCAAATAAGACGGCATCGCTGCAGCCGAAAGCGAGCGTGACTTGCCCGTCCGGCAGTTTTTCGGTCACTTGCGCGCTGAAATCGGGCGCAAAAACGATATGGTCGCCTTCGTGCAACCGCTTGCCGGGGCGCGCGAACACCCGCCATTGCCCGCCGCCGAGCGCCTGATGCAATAAAATTTCGACCCGCACCGTGCCGCGCTGACCGAACAGCCGAGCGGGAATGACGCGCGTATCGTTGACAACGAGCAAATCGCCCGCGCGCAAGAGTTGCGGCAGGTCGCGGATATGATAATCGTCCAACTGCGCGCCTTGCACCTGCAGCAGCCTGGCGGACTCGCGCGGCCGCGCCGGTTCCTGCGCGATCAGTTCGGGCGGCAAATCAAAGGCAAAATCGCTGCGGCGCAGTTCGGTCATGCGGCGGGTATAGAATAGGCTTCGGCGGCAAACAAGCTCACCAGGCGATCCGGTCGAAAATGGTGCGCAATTTCGCCCCGCGCGCCGGATTGATTTGGGCGCAATGTGTGACCTGCCCCAGCAGATGCGCCCGGAAATCTGGATGATTGGTGCGGTTTTGCGCCGCCGGCCCATGGCGTGCGCAGTTATGCAGGATGGCTTTGAGCTTATCATAGGCCGGACGGGCAATATTCGGCTTCTGGTTGATGACGATGCCGGTCAGTTCCTGCCGTGTCGCGGCGGCCATGATGCGGGTTTTGCGGAAATTGACCGTAAAGCCTTCTTCCTGCGCGATAGCGGCCGCTTGCGCCAGGAAGCGGCTCTGCGCGCGCCGCAAACGACCGTCGCCGGAAAAAGCGAGATCGTCGGCATAGCGCGTATAAACCGCCGACATATTTGCCGCGAATGTCGCGAGCCGGAGATCGAGCCGCCAGGCGCATAGATTGGCGAGGGCGGGCGAAGTCGGCGCGCCTTGCGGCAGATGGGCCTGCCGGAAGCTTTGCCGCATTTGGCGTGTCAGTTGCCCTTGCTGGTCAAGGACGGTTTGCGGCACCCGGTTGGTGCAAAGCCCGGCCAGCAGTCGTGCGACAGCTGTGGGATAGCCGAGTGTCTCAAACAGCGCGTGAACACGCGCTGCCGGAACGGTGGCAAAAAAATCCTTGAGGTCCAGCCGCAGCGCGACGGCCTGACCGCAATGGTGCCGGGCATGGCTGAGGCAGGAATGGCCCCGACGGAAGCCATGCGCAGCTAGATGTGGCGGCACGTGGTCAAGAATCTGCCGTAAGATTTTGCGCTGAAGCGTGGTGAGGATTTCTTTCGGCTGCTCGATCAAACGCAGGCCGCCGCTGCGTTTGGCGATCCAACGATAATGATAATGGTTGAGCGCGCCGTCTGTGCGGTTCATGCCGCGCGGATCTGCATACCACAACAGCATCGCTGGGGTCAGGCCGAGCCAGGCGGCGAGTTCGCCCGGCGTCGCCAATATGGGGAGGGCAAGGGCAGACAAAGCTGCCGGGCGCGGGTGCATCGCTGGCTTAGCCCAGACATAGTGCCGGATGAAAGGTTTTGCGGGCGATTGCCAGGCGGCTCCATAGGCCGGAGCTTCGCAGATGACGTCGATCAGCCGTCGCCGGTCGTTGTAATCGAGTTGCGTGCCAAAACGGCGGTCAAGATAACGCGCGAGATTGCGCAGCCATGGCGGGTTCTGTGCCAATGCTTGTGCCATGCGCGCTTGCAATGCGGCCGTTCCCCGCGATCCGGCGAGAACGGCATCGGCCAGTCCGGCGGCGATGGCGCGTCGTTGGTTCATCGCTCTTTCCTGGCCCTCGACAATTGCAGCAGCTACGCCAACGAGTCTGGTCGATGGTGCGCGAAACTGCACGCAGTGCAGCGCCGCGCATCGGACGTATACTTGTGTTCAGTTGTACCCCCGGGGTAGCCCCGGAGCGGCTGGCAGGTTTTTGACGACGCTACCGCCATGCTTGGCATAGCCGCTGCACCGCTAAGTTAGTTTGGCGACAGGATGGCGGTCAAGCGCCCAAAAAAGACCCCATCATGGGGTCGTGGGCCATGATGGGGCAAGTTGACGGGTGGACTATGAAACGGGTTAATTGACGATCTGCCAGCTGCCGTCGGGCTGCATGCAGGCCGTGCCGTAGCTTTCCTGCACCCGGCCGCCCACTACCACGCGGTTGCTATATTCGCGACAGTAAGGCTGTGCTTCAGGCTGCTGATAGCTCACGGGCACGATATTCTGCTGAATGATGGTCGGCTGTTCGATCACGACCGGCCGTGGCCGATGATGGTGGCCATAGCCGTAGTTATACTGGCTATAGACTACGGTCGGCGGCGGGGCCGGGGGCGCGACATAATTCGGCTGATAGTGATAATAAACTGGCTGTGGTGCCGCATAGCTGGTCGTGTTGTAATAGCTGCGGGTGCTGCGCCCATCCCAGTTGCGGTCAACCGTATGACCGGCCACGCCGCCCAAGATGACGCCCGCGACCGTCGCGACCGTCTTGCCGGTGCCGTGACCGATCTGGTTGCCGATCACGCCGCCAAGACCTGCCCCGACAATCGTGCCGAGATCGATGCCATCGCCTGCCTGCGCCGGCATTGCCGGGGCTGCCAAGATAAGCGCCAAGCCGAACAGTGCAATACGCCGCATTTTTCATCTCCCTTGTGAGCCGCGACCCGGCCGCGCCGGGTCTTGCGACATTTTTAATCTGGACCGGGCTTTTGGCGGCATCGTGGCAGGTTTATGAATTTCTTTGCCATAATTCGTGCAGGAATGATTGTTGATAAGTGGCTGGACTATAATGATTTATGCTAATAAATCATAAGCTTGACTATATTGTGGGAGATTATGTCGCGCCGCGCCGCCAGCACGTTCAGCTGGATTATGTTATACTCTTGGCCCGAAGGCGCAGAATGTTCCCCGGAGCCGGGTTATGGATAACGAAACCGTCATGCTGATCGCGGAAGAGGTGCTGGCCGCAGCCGCTCTGATCGGCGCCATCGCGACCATGCCGATCCTGATCGAATTTCTCTTCGAGCGGGCCAAGCGCCGCGAGCGTATCTCGCTCAGTATCGAAACGCTGCCGGTCGCGGGGCTGCACGCGCCGCTCGCCGGTTGCGACACGCTGCTGCGCGATATCGCCGACCTCATCGACCGTGCCAAGCATCCGGAGGTTTACGGCGACCAGCGCGTCGGTAACGAAATGCTGGTCATTGGGCCGCCCTTGTCGGGCAAGAAGGCGCTGGCAAAGCGCATTGCGGTCGAGGCCGGGATGGAGCGGATCCTTATCGTCCACAATCCGCGCAACGCCGATGCGCTGGCGCGGGCCAAACAGCTGGTGCAGCGCGCGCGCGAGGACAAGCTCATGCTGCTGTTGCCGCGCCTTGATCTCATTGATCCGAAAGAGGACGAAGAGCTGTTGACCGAACTCGATACGCTGATCGAAACCGCAACGGCGCGGGCGAATGTGCTGGTGGTGGGGACCGCCATCCATTATGTCGCGGGCAACGAGATCGACAATCTGTTCGGCATGGTGCTGGCCATGCCCGGCACGGTCATCACCCCGCCGCCGCGCCTGCCGCAGCGGACGGAAGTGCGGCAGATGCTGCAAGCGGTCGCCGAATATTACCTGCAGGCGGCGCTGGCCGCCGGTTCCGAGCTCAAGGATATGACAGCAGCGGATTTCATGGCGCGTGTGCTGCGCAGCGCGACCAACCCGGCGCAGATCGAGGATATTGTCGCGCTATGCGAAACGTCGGCGCGCTATCGCCAGCGCATCAAGGAGACGCCGACGCGGATCATTACGCCGCGCATCCTGGAATCGGTCATGCACCGCGTGATTATCGAGGAAGACAAGAATCTTTGGGTCGCGCAGGCCGCGGAATAGCTTATTCCGCCTTTGCGTCGGCAGGCACTTCGACTGCCGGTCCGCCTTCCGCCGTCACCAGTCTGTTCGTTGCCGGTTCCAGCACGGCCTGCAGCTGCGCGATCATCGCGTCGCGCTTGAGCCCCGGCGGAATCGGCGGCAGGAACTCGACCGTGATGGTGCCGGTGCGCTGCAGCTTGCCGTTGCGGCTCCAATAGACGCCAGAATTGATGGCAATGGGCAGCACCGGCACGTTAAGCGCGCTATACATCGCGGCGACGCCGATTTTATAAGGCTTCCATTGCCCCAGTTCGAGCCGCGTGCCCTGCGGGAAGATCAGCACGTCGCGTCCGGCCTTCACCACGCCGCGCGCCGCGCTCATCATCTTGAGCATCGCGCGCGCGCCGGCGGCGCGGTCGACCGGAACATTGCCGTATTTCCACGCATACCAGCCCCAGAGCGGAATCTTCATCAGCTCCTGCTTGAGTACGATGGCGGGCGAGCGCCCGAGCAGCGGCAGCACCATCGTTTCCCACGGCGCGAGATGCTTCGCGGCCATGATGCAAGGCGTAGCCGGCATATGCTCCCTGCCGATGACGCGAAAATCGGTGCCCGCGACATATTTCATCAGGAACGCGATACCGCCGAGGTAGAAGCGCACGAAATGCAACATGCAGACGCGCGGCAAGGCGAGGATCCACAGGCAGCATAGTGCCAGCCCGAGATTCCAGACGAAGAACAAAATACGGAACAACCAGTAGCGTAAAATCATCATGACAGGCTATGTAGCCCGCTGCGCAGCAGGGTGACAAGCAGTTTGGAGTACTCCGTCATCAACAGCAGCGCCGTGCGCGGTCTTTGCCACCAGTCGGCGATCTGCACGCGCGCCGGGGCGACCGGGAAGGGGTGGATGACCAGATGCCCTTCAAGCAGGCGGAACTCGAGCAGGCTGCGCTGCATATGGTAATGCGCCGTGACCAGAATGACCTGGCTGAATTTTTCCTGCGCGAGCCACAACGCGGTCTCACTGGCGTTGCCGATCGTGTCGCCCGCTTTGTGGCCAAGCACGACGCAACATTGCTCGAGCTGTGGCTGCCGTGTCAGACCGGCGAAGAGCTTGGCATAGTCGCCGCCGGGCCCGACGCCGGAGATGAAGAGCTTGCGGCCATAGCCATCCTGCAGCAGGCGCAGCCCGGTGGCGATGCGTTCGCTGCCGCCCGTCAGCACGACGATGGCGGTATCCTGCGCCTGTTCGCGCGCCTGGGGCCACAGCGGCAGCGCCGGACTGCCGCTGTGCTCGGCAACATCGGCAAGATAAAAAGCGAAGCCGAAGAGCCACAGCGCCGCCGCGAGCCCGATCAGCAGCGCCAGACGGCGCAGCCAGCCGATCAAGCTCATGGCATCGCCCGCAGCACGCGCATGGTGGCGAGACTGGCGCTCAAACGCGCGAAGAGCCAAGCCAGCAACGGCAGGCAGACGGCGAGCAGCGTCGCGCCGAACCAGAAATCATCCTCTGCCGGGGTGTATTTGGTCGGGGCCATGCTGATCACGAACTCGATCAGCGCGGCGCTGGCCAGACCGCAGCCGACCACACCGAGCACGCAGCCGGGCCAGACCAGCCGCCAGGCGTAACGCTGCATCTGGCCTTTGATGTAGCCGTCGGTCGCGCCGATGATATGCAGCAGGGCGACGGTCGGCAACTGGACGTTGAGTCCCGCGCGGCAGGCGAAGGAAACGGTGCTGAACAACGCGACCAGCAGCACGAGTGCGAGTGCGAGCAGCCCGAAAGCGGCAAACCGCGCCTGTTGCGCGAATTTCTGCACCAGCAGCTGGTGGTTTTGCAGCGTTGCGGCCGGGAACTTTTTCTGCAGCAAGGGCGCCAGTACCGTCGCGACTTGTTCGTCGCGGACCTGCACGTCGATCAATTGTGGCAGGGGCAGCAGCGCCAGACTCTTGACATCGAGCGCGTTTTGCCCGAGCCACGGCCGCAGCAGCGCCGCGGTCTGTTCGAGCGTCAGCGGCTGCGCCTTTTGCACGCCATTGATCGCATTCACGTCCTTGACCAGCGCGGCGACTTGCGCCGCATCGACCTTGCCGTTCTCGTCCGGCGCCAGCTCGATGGTGAGCTGGCCGCGCAGGCCGCGATCGAGCTGGCCGGCGCTCAACGTCAGCGCATAGGCGGTCAGCAGGCCGAGCCCGGCGATGAAGACGATAATCGCGATCATGATCCGCAGCGGCCAGACGACAGGCGTACGAATAAGCGCATGGTCGATGCGGGCGGTGGTGCTCATGCCGCCACCTTCTGGCTCGCTTCGACCAAATGCAGCTGTCCGCCGCTCAGGCGCAGGCAAGGGAATTTATGGGTTTCGACGAGATTGAGATTATGCGTCGCGACGACCACGGTCGTGCCGAGCTTGTTGAGCTCGAGGAACAGATGCATGATCTTTTCGGCGCTCGCGTCATCGACATTGCCGGTCGGTTCGTCGGCGAGCAGCAGGCTCGGACGGCCGATCACGGCGCGGGCGATGGCGACGCGCTGCTGCTGCCCGCCCGAAAGCTGGTCGGGGTAGGTGTCTTCCTGTTCGAGCGCGCCGGACCAGCGCAGCAGGTGCCGGGCATGATCGCCCGCGGCCTTTTTCTTCGCGCCGCGCAACAACAGCGGCAGCATGACGTTCTCGACCGCCGTAAGGTGGGGGATGAGGCGGAAATCCTGGAATACCACGCCGATGCGCCGCCGCAACTTCGCGCGGCCGTCGCGCGACAGCCGCGTCGGGTCCTTGCCGAACAGGCTGATGCTGCCGCTCGTCGGCTGTTCGGCGAGGTAGCAGAGCCGCAGCAGCGATGATTTGCCCGCACCGCTCGCGCCGGTCAGGAAGGTGAAACTGCCCGGCGCGAAGCTGTGATGGATGCCGCGCAGCACATCGCTGCCCGGTTTATAGCTCAGGCCGAGATTCGTTAAGGTCAGCATGGACATGGCCGCACTATATCAGCTTCGCTTGCGAACAAAAGCCGGATTAAGCATTTGCCTGACCCTGCCGCAAAGGCTATAAGATAATCAGATAACCGCCTCGTTCTTTTGGCTTTTCATCGCGCTTCATGATCCTGTCCTGCCCCTCATGCGGCACGCGTTTCACGCTGGCCGATGCAGCCTTTGCCAACGGCCCGCGCCGGTTGCGTTGCGCGAAGTGTCAGCATGTCTGGCGCGCAGACAGCAACGGACCCTTGCCCGAACCGGCGCCCGAGCCGCCGGCTGATGACCAGCTGCCGGCGCCTGCGCTGGCTGAGCCGCCATCTTCTGCGCCGGCCATGGCCGGCGCGCCGGAGACTGCGCCTCCCGCCCTGCCGTCCGAAGCTGCCGCCGTGCCGGAAGAACCTGCCCGCTTCACCACGCCGCCGCTGCCGTCCGCCATTTTCCTGCAAACGGTAGAGCAGGCGGCCAACCGGATGCCGCGCCTGCCGCGCCGCCTGGCCTGGGCTGTCGTCATTCTGCTGCTGCTCAGCATGGTGGCGACACTCTATTTCGGACGCACCAAGCTGGCGGCACGCTTTCCGGTGCTCGACGATGCGTACCGCAGCATGGGGTTAATCGCCGCCACGCCGGTGGAAAGCTTCGATCTGCAGCTGACCCAGGCGGAAAAATGCGTCATTTCCGGCCGCAATATGCTGTGTCTGTCCGGCACGGTCACCAACCGGTCGGACAAGCCGCTCGCGGTGCCGACCATATATATCACGGCGCTGGATAAGGACGGTCGGGAATTTACCGATGCGCAAGGCCATGCCATACTGAGCTGGACGGTACCGGCCGAGAGCGGGAAGCTGTTGCCGCGCGAAACGCGCAACTTCAGCCTGACTCAGCCTTATCCGGACAAAACCGTAACCGATTTTGATTATGGCTTTATCGATGACCAGCACTGAAACCACCAAAAATCCGCGCATTCTGGTCGCCGAAGACAATCCTTCGGTCCGGGAGTTCGTCGTGCGTTCGTTGACTGGCGCCGGTTACCATGTCACGGCGGTGGCCGACGGCCAGCAGGCGCTTGATGTGCTGGTGCATGAGAGCTTTTCGGTACTGGTCACCGATATCGTCATGCCGAATGTGGACGGGATCGCGCTCGCGCTCAAAGCCGTGCGGCTGTTTCCCGATCTGCGCATCGTCATGATCTCCGGTTACGCCCAGGAGCGCATGCGCGCCCACAATCTCGACGCGCTGGTTCATCGCGTGATCGCCAAACCCTTCTCGATGGAAGAGATTTGCGAGGCGGTGAAGGATGCGCTAAACCTCCCGCCAAGCGCGGTTTGATCGCGCCCTATCATTTAGCCGTTTCAGCCAAAAGGATAGCCGATGGTGAAGCCCGTTCGTAAAGCCGTATTTCCTGTCGCCGGTCTGGGCACGCGTTTTCTGCCCGCGACGAAGGCCATGCCGAAAGAGATGTTAACGCTGGTCGACCGGCCGCTGATTCAGCATGCGGTCGACGAGGCCCGCGCGGCCGGCATCGAACAATTCATCTTCGTCACGAGCCGTGGCAAGGGCGCGCTCGAGGACCATTTTGACAGCAACAACGATCTCAAGCATGTGCTCAAGATGCGCGACAAGCAGCACGAGCTCAATCTGCTCAAGACGACGGAGATGGAATCCGGCCAGCTCTTCTTCACGCGCCAACGCGAGGCGCTCGGCCTCGGCCATGCCGTGTGGTGCGCGCGCCATCTGGTCGGTGATGAACCTTTTGCCATTCTGCTCGCCGACGACGTGGTGCTGGCGCCACGGCCCTGCCTCGCACAGATGATGGACGCCTATGATAAGGTCGGCGGCAATGTCGTCGCCGTCGTCGACGTGCCGCGCGAACAGACCAATCGTTATGGTATCCTCGACGTCAGCAGCGACGATGGCAAGATCGTCAAGGTCAAGGGCATGGTGGAAAAGCCGGAGCCTAACCGCGCGCCATCCAACATCTCGGTCATCGGCCGTTATATTCTCCAGCCGGAAGTATTCGGCTATCTCGAAGAAAAGCGCACCGGCGCGGGCGGCGAGATTCAGCTGACCGACAGCATGGCGCGTCTGGTCGACCACCAGCCGTTCCACGGCGTGCGCTTCGACGGCACGCGCTATGACTGCGGCAACAAGGTTGGCTTCATCGAGGCTAACGTCGCTTTCGCGCTCTCGCATCCCACGATGGGCGATGCGGTGCGCGAGGCATTGCGCAAGATCGTTATTTAAGCCTTTATGCGCATCACCATACTCGGCGCAGGCTATGTCGGGCTGGTCTCGGCAGCCTGCTTCGCCGCGTTCGGCGTGCAAGTGACGTTGGTGGATGCCGACGCCGCACGCATCGCGCAGTTGCAGGCAGGCGTCATGCCGATTTACGAGCCGGAACTTGCGGCACTCGTAGCACAGAATGTCGCTGCTGGGCGGTTGCAGTTTGCCGCCGTGTTGACCGGGCATTGCAACAATGCTGATGCCATCTTCATTGCGGTGGGTACGCCGAGCCGCCGTGGCGATGGGCATGCCGATCTTGCTTATGTCTACGCTGCCGCCGAGCAGGTCGCGGCGGAACTGACCGGCACGAAATTCGTGACTATCGCGACCAAATCGACCGTACCGGTGGGTACCAGCCGTGAAATGCAGCGGCGGATGCGCGCCGTTAATGCCGCAGCGGATTTTGCTGTCGCCTCCAACCCGGAGTTTTTACGCGAAGGTTCGGCGATCGGCGACTTCATGCGGCCGGACCGCGTCGTCATCGGCACCGACGATCCGCGCGCCGCCGCCGTGTTGCGGGCGCTCTATCGTCCGCTCTATCTGCTCGAGACGCCGATTATCCATACCACGCTCGAAAGCGCCGAGCTGATCAAATATGCGAGCAACGCCTTTCTCGCGACCAAGATCGCTTTCATCAACGAAATCGCCGATCTGTGCGAGGCGACGGATGCCGATATCCGCATCGTGGCGCAAGCGATGGGGCTCGACGGGCGGATCGGCCGTAAGTTCCTGCATGCGGGGCCGGGCTTCGGCGGCTCCTGTTTTCCGAAAGACACGCTGGCATTAGCGCGGACGGCGCAGTTGCATGGCGTGGCATTGCCGATCGTCGCGAGCGTGATCGCCAGCAATCGCCGCCGCAAGCAGGGCATGGCGGCCCGCATCATCGCCGCTTGCGGCGGCAGCGTGGCGCATAAGACGGTCGCGGTGCTCGGGGTGACGTTCAAACCGAATACCGACGATCTGCGCGAAAGTCCGGCGCTCGAGATTATGCCGGCATTGTTGGAAGCGGGCGCACAGGTCCAGGCTTTTGATCCGGTCGGCATGCCTGCCGCAAACGCCATATTGCCCGATGTGCATTGGGCCGCCGATGCCTACGGCGCGGCGCAGGACGCGGACGCGCTCGTCATCGTGACGGAATGGAACGAGTTCCGCGGCCTGGACTTTGCCCGGCTTAAACCGCTCATGCGGACGCCGCGGCTCATCGATCTGCGTAACATCTACAAGCCGGAAGAAATGACCGCGCTCGGTTTTGCCTATCATGGCAT